>CAIYGJ010000101.1 GCA_903925705.1 uncultured Actinomycetes bacterium
CTTGGAACTTTGTGGATTCATGATTCGGTTTATGACAAGTTCCTAAAGATGTATGCCGACAAGGTTGCTGGCTCAAAAGTTGGCGACCCAATGCAAGACGTTCTGTTCGGTCCAATGATTGCCGAGAAATACCTTGCAACTCATGAAGAGAACTTGAAGTTAATTCAGCCTCATCACACAGTGCTTGGTTCAACTGGAATTGGCCGAATCACCAAAGACAATCCTCGCGAAGGTTTCGTTGGCGATCCTGATGCTGGCGTTTTCGTGCACCCAACCATCGTTGCTGGAATCAAAAAGGAAGACAAACTTTACGACACCGAAACTTTCGGTCCGCTTGTAACCGTTGGTCGCTTCTCTACTATTGAAGAAGCAATTGAGCTTGGTAATGATCATGGCTTCGGTTTATCAGCAGCGATCTACACAAGTGATCCAAAGGCTGTTTGGACTTTCCGTGAAGGAATTTCAGCGGGAATGCTTTCAATCAATAACTCGACATCAGGCGCCGAAGCACACCTACCATTCGGTGGCAATGGCAAGAGCGGAAATGGTTCGCGCCAATCGGGAATTTGGGTCCTTGATGTGTTCACTCGTTGGCAGTCACTTAACTGGGATTGGTCTGGCAAGCTTCAGAAAGCTCAGATGGACAACGAAGAAGTTCCGCACAATCCTGATTTCAAGATCTAAGGAACTAACCTATGGCTAATCTTCCGGAAGAAGTAGATGTAGTTGTAGTCGGCGGCGGCGTCATGGGCGCCTCCACTGCATTCCACCTGGCCGAGGCAGGCGTTAGCGTGCTTCTGGTTGAGAAGAACGAACTAGCTAGTGGCTCAACGTCAAAAGCTGCCGGCGGCGTGCGCGCGAACTTCTCTGATGAACTAAACATTGCAATGGGCGCACGTTCCCTTGACCTTTTGGCAGATTTTCCAAACCGCCCTGGTCAGGAAATTGATTTGCATCGCCCGGGCTACATGTTTGCGCTTTCGACTCCAGAAGATGTTGAACTGTTTGAGAAATCAACAGCGCTACATATTGCTGCTGGTGTTGAATCTCGAATGTTAACTCCGCAGGAAGCCAAAGAACTTAACCCACTTCTTGAAATTGATGGAATTCTGGCCGCTTCATTTACGCCTAACGACGGTTACTGCACACCAGAATCCGTAGTACTTGGTTACGCATCTGGCGCTCGTAAGCATGGTGCAACAGTAATGACTCAAACCGAAGCAACTGACATTGAAGTTGTAGATGGTCAGATCGTTAGCGTGACAACTTCAGCTGGAAAAGTTAAAACCAAAACCGTAATCAACTGTGTGGGAGCTTGGTCACCAACTATTGGTGCGATGGTTGGTTTAGAAATTCCAGTTCAGCCTCTTCGTCGTGAACTTTTGATTACCGAACCATTGACTGCAGATTTCGATGATGTTCCTGAAAATATGCCAATGACGATTGATTACTCAACATCTTTGTATTGGCACCGTGAAGGTAACGCAATGCTTATGGGCTTCTCTGACAAGACAGTTGAATACTCATGGGACCTTCGCCGCGATCCAAATTTCTTAGAAAAAATTGGCGAACTTGCAGATGTCCGCGCACCACGCCTGCTTGAACTGGGCGCAGCAAGTGGGTGGGCAGGTTTGTATGATCTAGCTCCAGATCACAATGCGATCATGGGCGAATGGGAAGGCGTATCCCGCTTCTTGTATGCAACCGGATTTAGCGGCCACGGTTTCCTGCAAGGACCTGCAATTGGGGAAATATTGCGTGATATGTACTTGGGTAAAACACCGTTTGTAGACATCACACCACTTAGCAACGATCGCTTCTCTTCAGGTGGGGAACTACGCCCAGAAAAGAACATCGTCTAGTCCTCATGTCAGCTTTGAGCCAATGGCTGAAACCATCTCGGACAGTGCCCACAACTTCGTGGAGTGCTTCTGGCTCAATGTGGAAAGCGAGTCCAAAAACGTTTTTCTATTTGATGTTGGGAAACTGGCTATACGGAACCGGCGAAGCAATTCTGATCAAAGCTGACATCGGGCAATCTGCGGGAACTGTTTTGGCACAAGGAATTCAGAATCTAACTGGAGATACCATCGGCTGGACTAGCTTCTACATTTCCATCGGAGTTATGTTTCTCTGGATTCCGTTGCGAAACAAAGTTGGAATTGGAACGGTCTTAAACATTATTTTTGTTTCAGTTGCAATTGATGTGATGATGCCACTGTTCCCAAGTCCAGACAGCTATGCCTTATCTGTTTTGCAGGTTTTGATCGGAATCCTAGTAATTGGCTTAGGCAGTGCTTTCTATATTCCAAGTAACTTAGGCCCGGGCCCACGCGATGGCCTGATGACCGGCTTGCATTATCGAACTGGAATACCGATTGGGCGAGTGCGCTTTGGAATTGAAGCCGTTTTCTTGCTTGCCGGCTGGTTACTTGGTGGATCGGTCGGGCTTGGCACGGTGCTAGTCACAGTATTAGTCGGCGAAGTTGTTGCAATCTTCTTTGGAATTGTTGGCCGAGTCAGCAAGCCAAATTTGTCTGACAAGTAAGCGTTCGGAAGGGGGAATAAGCATGGCATCAATCGGGCAATGGCTAAGGCCAGCACTGACGGTTCCCAAAACTTCTTGGTCAGCTGGGGAATCAAATTGGAAAGTTTCGCCGAAAACGCTATTTGTTTTGATTTTAGGGTTATGGCTATTTGGTACAGGAGAAGCTTTCCTAATTGATGCAAGCATTGGTCAGTCACCGTGGACAGTGCTGGCAGATGGTTTGGCCAAAACTTTAAACATGTCGATTGGCGAAACCACTTTCTTAACCTCAATAGTTGTTCTGCTCTTTTGGATCCCACTAAAGCGACGGCCAGGTCTAGGCACTGTGATGAACATCTTGGTAATTGCAACCGCAATTGATGTGATGACACCACTCTTACCAACTCCAACAAATATTGTGGCACAAACAGTTGAAGCGCTGTTTGGAATTTTGCTAGTAGGTGTTGCTAGTGCACTTTACATAACTTGCAATGTTGGAGCTGGACCACGTGACGGATTGATGACGGGCTTAAATGAAAAGACTGGCATTCGGGTTGGTCGAGTTAGAACTGGAATTGAGATCGTTGTATTAACTATCGGTTGGCTACTTGGTGGGGTAGTTGGAATTGGAACTTTGCTATTCGCACTATTGATAGGACAGAGTGTTGCTATCGCCTTTGGACTAGTTGAACGAATTAGTCCGCAAACTTCCTAGTTACTTAACTTCTTCAAATTTAGGCAATGGTTCATGTGCTTTTTGTTCTCTGGCACGTTCGGCTACCACAATTCCCACCAACATGATTGCGCCACCGAGCATTTGGATTGGAACGAAGATTTCACCAAGAACAATCCAGGCAGCGATTGCAGCTATCGGAGGTTCGGTCATTCCCATGATGCTTGCGCCTGGTCCACCGATGTGTCTAATTGAATTGATGACCAAAATGTATGGCGTCAAAGTTCCGATCAAAACCATAAACAAAAAGAACGGCCAAATTGGATAAACTCCAGTCCCATCTTCAAATGGAGTGACCTGTGCCTGTAGGGAATCCCAAGGGAAGCTTCCCCAGGGCCGAAGGATGGCAAAAAAGATTGAGGC
>CAIYGJ010000102.1 GCA_903925705.1 uncultured Actinomycetes bacterium
CAAATCTGTCCCCTGCACTACATTCACTTTGCAAGTGGACACTTTTTATAATTTGGATTTTCTTTGCATTCGATTACTTTGCCCGATTGTCTGTTTCCGAAGACAAGAAGGTGTTCGTTCGCAAAAACCTTTTAGATTTAGCGGCTGTTGCTTTGCCATTTCTGCCGCTGCTTCGAGCAATTCGCGCGCTTGCTGCAGTCACCGTTTTGTCACGACGTAATCGTGGTTCAAGAAGTCAGCAAGTTACCACCTCTGTTGTGACTTTGGCATTTGCCACCTGGTTCGTTGCTGGCTTAGCCGTAACTGAAGCTGAGCGTCATGTTGATGGAGCAAACATCCAAGGCGTGGGTGATGGCTGGTGGTGGGCAATTACTACGATGGCAACAGTTGGCTATGGCGATACCTACCCAATATCAACACAAGGTCGAATCGTTGGAACAGCCTTAATGATCATGGGCGTGGCATTACTTGGAACAATCACCGCATCGATTGCTTCAAACTTTAATATGACAAATTCTGAAGATTCAGTTTCTAATGATTCATCATCCGATTTGGATGCCTTGAAAAAGCAAGTCGCAGAACTTGAACGAAAACTAGAAAACTAAACTTTCTTTTTAGTTTTCAGTAAGTTCGCTTAAATCTGGTGGCACGTCAACGCTGTGAGCAATTAAATCTTCTGAGTTGATGTATTCAAGAGCTGCCTCGTTGGTGGCGCTTAACACAACACCACACGCGGCCCCATCTTCTAGGGCTTGCTGCCACCTTGGCGCACAGACTGCCCAGCGATCCCCTGGCTTTAATCCAGCAAATCCAAATTGCGGCGCTGGTGTAGATAAATCGTTACCCACAGACTTCTGATGCTCCAAGAATTCAGCTGAGACAACCGCACAAACTGTATGGCTACCAAAATCAGACTCATCGGTTGTTGTAAAGCCATCACGGAAATATCCAGTTACGGGATCCAAACCACAAAGCTCTAGAGCTTCGCCAAATACATTTTTTTGCACCGAACTAGGGTTCCCAGCAGACATATTTGTAGATTATCAGCATTCGGATAAAACCTGAGAAAGCTGCAATTGGATTTTTGCCTACGGTTATATTGTGGTTAAAGCGCCTATTTAACAGGTACCTTCTTGGTTTCATTCAATGGTTTCCAAGAAGTGTTTCCAGGTGCCTTGAATTTCACTGAACAACTGCCTTTCTTGGACGCCGTTACTAGCCAGCCAGTTTGAGTTGTGACAAATTTCTTTCCAACTTTTTTCTTTGCCGTAATTTTTGAAGTCTTACAGGTTCCACTGGAACTGACTACTAGCGCTAGCCCTGCTTTTGTTTTCATAGTGAACTTTATGGTCTTTTTAACTGCCAAAGTTTTTGGTACAGCAGGAGATGTTTGAGACTTTAACGAAATAATCGGCACCGGAGCTGGCATCACGGGCGGCGTTGTCGGCGGCGTTGTCGGCGGCGTTGTCGGCGGCGTTGTCGGCGGCGTTGTCGGCGGCGTTGTCGGCG
>CAIYGJ010000103.1 GCA_903925705.1 uncultured Actinomycetes bacterium
CAATTTCCACTTTGAACTACAGATACCTTCACGGATCCTCCTGCTTTGGAACATTTCTGATTTGGAATATATCGCCAAACTAATGGACTTTAGGTTACTTCGTATACAAAACTCAAACAATGCCCGTATTTAGTGGGATCGAATCGCCTAGCTTTATTGGCTAATAGAGCCTTAAAAGTGGCGTAAATCGTCAATAAGTTTGAAATTGAAAGGTTTCGGGCCCATCCTTGTTACCTGAATGTTGTATACAAAGTTCTTGGAATTACCTGCATATTGGGCATTTTTCCCCCAGACTTGCAGACATCGGAAGTCGTTTCTTGGGATGATTTAAGCCGAGGGAATTGGGAGATTACGTGTCGCAGACCGTTTCGTTACGCCGGTTAAGTATTCGTCGTAAAAGCAGCAAGGACAACACCAGCGCTGCGGTATCAACAAGTTATCGAATTCAAGCATATGCAATCTTGGTTGCTTGGTTAGTACTCGTCCTGGTGTTTAGTTTTTTGTTACCTGAAGTTTTCCCAACTTGGCAAAACGTAACTTCAATTGCAAACCAAAAAGCTGCAACTGTGCTGCTGACCCTTGGCTTAGTTTTTGCACTTTCAGCTGGTGAGTTTGATCTTTCAATTGGTGGCGCAGTATCCCTGGGCGCAGCAATTCCTGCCTGGCTTGCTACGAAACACGGTATGCCACTTCCAGCAGCAATTCTTGTTGCACTTGTTTTCGCTGCGATGTTCGGCTTCATCAACGGCTTATTAAGTGTTAAAGGAAAGATCCCTTCACTTGTTGTAACTCTGGGAACGGGTACGGCACTTGGTGGAATTGTTAGCGGCCTTGCCGGAAACACAACCCTTAGCGTTCAGAACTTTTCTTTTGTGGCATTAGTAAAAACCAGAATTTTTGGTTTCTACGCAGCGTTCTGGTTCATGCTGGTTCTGGCATTCATCGCTTGGTATGTCCTGGAGCACACACCCATCGGGCGCCAACTTTACTTTGTTGGACAAGGTCGCGAAGTTGCTCGCTTAGCAGGCATTCGCACTAACGCTTATCGCTACTACTCTTTAATTCTTTGCTCAACTTTGGCGGCCCTAGCGGGCGCCATGGTCCTAACGACTGCTGGTGCTGCGCAATCAAGCATTGGAAAGTCATATGTGTTGCCTGCCTTCGCAGCAGCATTCCTTGGTTCAACTGCAATTAAACCCGGACGCTTTAACGTCTGGGGCACGGTTGTAGCTGTATATTTCCTCGAAACCGGAATCACGGGCTTACAGCTCAAGGGTCTCGAGGTTTGGATTACAGATGTGTTCTACGGACTCGCGCTTGTTATTGGCGTTCTCGTAGCCACGGTGGCATCCAACCTTCGGTCGCGGTCGAGTGACTGAATCAAAACAACGGGAAAGGTACGTCTAATGCAAGCACAAAAGAAAATGCGATACGGCTTCGTAGCCGCCGCACTTGCTGCTGGACTAGTTTTGAGCGGTTGCTCAAGCAAGTCTGATGATGCAGCACCTACTGACGCTGCGAGCACTCCTGCGGCAGCAGATGGTTTGGCAACAGCACAGGCAGCATATGACGCTGCTCTTGCTGCATCCCTAACATTTGCTTACCCAGGCGATGCGTTTGACGCAACGGCTGCATCTGGCAAGAAGGTTGCGATGATTTCGATCAACGACCAGATTCCAGTATTGAAGCAGTGGACAGAAACAATTGCAGCTGGCCTTGAAGGTCAGGGTGTAAAGGTTACCCAGAAGAGCGATGCAGGTGGCGTAATTGATCCACTTCCTAAGTTCTTCCAACAGGCAGTAACTGACAAGGTTGACCTAATCATCACCAACGCAGTTCCAGCCGCACTAATCCCACTAGCTGACTTGGGTGACATTCCTGTAATGACAACCAACCAGACTGCCGCACCTGGGGTTGCAGTAGCTGACGGCATTGCTGCAGATCCATCATTCGACTTCTCAGCAGCAGCTAGCCTTATGGCTGACTGGTTCTGTGTAACCGGTGCTGGTGCAGGTAACGCTGTTGTTTGGGGTTCTGAAGGCCAAGCCTCCAGCCCAATCATGATTGACACAATCAAGGCACGTACGACAGCAAACTGTCCAGATGCCAAGGTTGATTACCAGGATGCACCTCTTGCAACATGGTTCGATGGAACACTTGATGGTGTTGCAAAGAACACTGTTACAGCAGATCCAACAATCACACACTTGCTACCTCTTTACGATGGCATGACCATCGCAACAGGCGCCGGTGTTGACGCAGCTGCTTCAGCCGCAATTCAGGGATCATTCAACATGACTCCTGCGATCGCTGCTGGCATTGGCAAGGGTTCAGTCAAGATGGATGTTGGTTGTCCAAATGACTGGTTCTCATACGCAACTGTTGACGCTTCACTTCGCCTGCTTACAGGCAATGCAGTGCCAGCAAACTACGGAATCACATGCAAGGTATTCGATGAATCAAACATTGGTTCAATCGATGCATCTGTAGAAAATTCTGTTAACTGGTACGGAATCGACTTTGCAGCAGAATTCGCAAAGTTCTGGACCGCTAGCTAGTAAATAGTTGTGACTGGTTGAAGTCAGCAATGGCTTCAACCAGTCACACTTTTCTTTAATTTCGCAAGACAAGAAAAATTCTTAAAGACCTTAAATTGAGTGCGTAGGAGATAAAAGTGACTGAAGACAGTGGCGTTGGCCCAGTACTTGAGTTCACGAATCTGTCCAAAACCTTTGGACCAACTAAAGCGCTTTCAAATGTAGATTTTGACGTTCGTCCAGGTGAAATCCATGGCCTAGTTGGCCGCAATGGTTCGGGTAAATCAACTCTTATCAAAGTACTCAGCGGCTTTCACGACCCAGATCGCGGCACCAAGCTAAAACTTCGCGGCGAGGATATTGAATTGCCGCTTCGGGGCAGCGATGCTGCACAACTTGGAATGGTTTTCGTCCACCAAGATTTAGGTTTAGTCCCAGCGTTTAGCATTCTAGAAAACTTGCGACTTGGTACTTGGCGTCGCGGTGGGCTTTCAAAAATTCCATGGGCTGATGAAAAAAGTGCAGTTGCCTATCAACTTTCACAGTTTGGTCTGAAATGGGATCCATTAACTCCGGTGGGAGCCCTTCCACCAGTTGACCGAGCAATCGTTGCAATTGCTCGCGCAATCCGCGAAATTGCCACTAATCCTGAAGGTCACGTACTGGTTCTTGATGAGCCAACTGCTTATTTGCCAAGTGAGTCAGTAGACAAACTATTTGATGCAGTTAAAAAAGTAACTCGACAGGGAACTGGCGTCGTTTTCATCAGTCACCGAACCGATGAAATCTTAAACCTTACGGATCGGATTTCAGTTCTGCGCGATGGTCGCAAGGTTGCAACCGTAAATACCAAGGAAACTAAAGAATCTGACCTTGTAGCAATGATTTTGGGTCAGTCCTTAAACGCCTTTTATCCAGACCACGTCCCAACTCCATCAAAAGAAGTTGTTCTGCAAACCAAGAATATGGCCGCTGGAACAATTCCAAAACTGAACATCACACTTCGTCGTGGTGAAGTACTTGGAATGACCGGCCTAATGGGCGCAGGTCACGACCAAGTACCTTACGCACTGTTCGGTGCGCTAGAACATACCGATGGCACGATAACTATCAAGAACAAAAAGTTTGAAAAAGAAGATTTGAATCCTCGCAAGGCAGTTTCAGCTGGCGTTGCACTGCTCCCAGGCGATCGAACTGGGGCTAGCGGTGTATTGCTTGCAACTCTTACTGACAACGTCGGCATGCCAGTTCTAAGCAGGTACTTCAAGGCTGGACGTCTACGTCGCAACAAGCTAAAGAAAGATGTTGGCGAGTTACTTCGTCGCTTCGATGTTAAGCCGCCCGTTCCTGGCATTGAACTTCGCAAACTTTCTGGTGGAAACCAACAAAAAGCTTTGCTTGCCAAGTGGATTCAGATAAAGCCAGATGTACTTTTGCTGCACGAGCCAACCCAAGGTGTAGACGTCGGTAGCAAAGCTGCAATCTTTGGAAAAATTGCTGATGCTGCTCGCGCAGGAGCTGGCGTAATTGTTGCTTCCGCTGAGCATGAAGACTTGGCAAACATTTGTAACCGCGTGCTGATTTTTGCCGATGGCAAAGTAGTTGCAGAACTAACTGGACGCGAGTTAACTCCGGAGAAGATTGTTGAATTAAGTTACTTGGGTACGCGCAAGGGTGGCGGCATTAAGCGCGGCTTCGTTTGGCATCCTCACATGAATGGACTTAAGGGTCCTTACCTGCATGTAACTCGTAACTACACCTGGTCACCGCACAAGATTGGTTACAAGACTGAAGTTGAATGGCCAACTCCAGCACCACCGGCAATCCAGTACGAAAAGCAACCATCTACTTTCGTTTGGTCACCGCACTCAGTTGGATTCGTTAAGCGCGAATTCCGCTGGTTCCCACACACAATTGGTGTGCAGAACACTCCGATGCCGTACCCTGGTCCACGCCGAGTCAAGGTGGAACGCGAATTCACGCTGATTCCAACTGGCGAACTAACTTCGTTCTTCGTTTGGCGTCCGCATTACGTTGGCTATAACGAACCGGTTTACTTGGGTCCAAAGGATGCTGACAAGTGGAAGGTCGAACTAGCCACTTCGCTTGCTGCCATGGTGGCCCGCGGGGAAATCACACCGCTGATTGCAGACAAGATGGCAAAGGCTGCTGGAGTAACGGTTGGTCAAGCGCAAGACCTTCGTGTGACCGTGGAACTAGATGTTCGCACCCGAAACAAGGGGAATCTGGC
>CAIYGJ010000104.1 GCA_903925705.1 uncultured Actinomycetes bacterium
CCTGCTGAGCAAAGTCACCTAGGTCTGTGATGCCCTTATTAGCCATGGCTTCGGTTACATCTGGGAACAAGTAGAAACCTGCCTCCGGAGTGTGCACCTTTACGCCAGGCATCTGGCGCAATAACTCAAGCGCAGTATCGCGACGCTGCTTCAAAGTATTAAGCATTATCGGAACACCAGACTGATCGCCTGTTACCGCTTCAACGCCACCGTATTGAACGAAGTGGGTTGTGCAAGATTCATCGTTGGTATTTAGTTTCGCAATTACATCAGCAATTTCTTTAGGCGCAATAGCCGCGCCAAGGCGCCAGCCTGTCATCGCGAACTTCTTGGAGAAGGTGTAAAGAATTACGGTGCGCTCGGCCATTCCTGGAAGCGAGGCAATCGACTTTGATTTTCCTTCGTAGCGCATCTCAAAATATGCTTCGTCCGAAAGAACGTAGAGATCATTTGCAATTGCGATTTCTGCAATTGCTTCTCGTTCAGCATCAGTTGACTCTGCGCCATTTGGATTCTGCAGGTCGTTGTAAACAATTGCCTTAGTGCGCGGTGTGATCAAAGACTTGATCTGATCAATATCAATGCTAAAACCGTTTCCATTTGCGATGTAACGGTAAGGCTTAGCAATGCCGCCAAAGTATTCAATCTGACTTTCGTAAATTGGGTAGCCAGGATTTGGATAGAGAACTTCATCACCTGGGTTCATGATGGTTTGAATGAACTTTGTAATAACTGGCTTTCCACCAGGCTGGACCACAACGTTTGACGCATCAAAATTTAGGCCACGATCGGCGCCAACGTTTGCTGCCAGTGCTTCGCGCAACTGAGGAATTCCAGCTCCCGGGCAGTAACCGGTTTTGCCATCGGCAATCGCTCGGTTCATCGCATCAACGATGTTCTGTGAAGTGGGCAGATTGATGTCGCCTAGGTGGAATGGAAAGATTCGGTTTCCCTTTGCACCCCACTCGGCTGCAGCCAGCGAAACCGCAAATGCAGTTTCAGTACCTAAATTGTCTAAGCGCGTAGCTAAAGCCATGAAATTCCCCAAAAAGTCTCGGTTATTCCTTGTACTTTATCGGCGGATTCGGCATCTAGCCATTTCCGAAATTCCACAGGGTTGCCTGAACCCCCACATCGTGAGACTTTAAGGAAAAATCCCTAAACCGCGCGCTTCTTGACCGAACGAAGGCGGCCTCGACCAGTGTGGGTGTAAAGGTCCTTGGGTCCAATTGGAGTTGGTACCAGCTCGATGTCTACACCGATTCCACGCTGCACGCTCTGCTTATAGATGTATTCCAAAGTTGAGAAGTCTTCGATTGCAAAGCCCACGGAATCAAAGATTGTGACTTGCTCATCGTTGTCGCGACCAACTTCTTTGCCAGCAAGAACTTTCCATAGGTGATTGACCGGAAAGTCAGCTGGCATCTGCTGAATGTCACCTTCGATGCGTGACTGTGGTTCAAATTCAACGAATACTTTTCCAAGTGTTAACACTCCAGCGGCTAGCTCAGTTTTTCCTGGGCAGTCGCCACCAACAGCGTTGAAGTGCATTCCAGGTTCAACCATTTCTGGCGTAATGATTGTTGCCATTGCCTTATCCGCGGTGATGGTTGTAACGATGTCGGCGCCCTTTACGGCTTCAGCAACTGAATTGCAGTGCACAACTGTGATGCCTTCAAATTCGGCTAAATTGCGAACTAGTTTTTCGGTTGCCTCTGAATCGATGTCGTATGCACGAATTTCAGTAATGCCAATCACCTTATGGAAACCGATTGCTTGGAATTCTGCCTGTGCGCCGTTTCCAATGATTGCCATAACGCGTGAATCTTTGCGCGCCAATGCACGTGCGGCCATTACAGATGTTGCGGCAGTACGCATTGCAGTTGCAAGCGTTAGTTCGCTTAGCAACATTGGGTAACCGGTATTCATGTCGGAAAGCACACCAAAGCCCATGACGCTAAATAGATCGTGTTTAATATTTTCTGGATGTCCGTTTACATACTTAAAGCCGTACCGCTCTGCATTCGATGTCGGCATTAATTCGATAACGCCCTCGTCATTGTGGGCGCCGAATCGAGCAGCTTTGTCGAACTCTTCCCAACGCACGAAATTAGCTTCGATAGCATCGGCAAGTTCCGCGATAAATTCATCAACTTCAATAGCCTGAATGAGCTTTGCCATTGCTGGTACATCAACAAAACGAGTCATTTTTTCGGGTCCTGTCCGGTGGGAATAGTGCTGGAACTCCTAGAAACTACTGGATTTGCCTGTCACATAGTGCCAACAAATTGCGCTAATTAGCACACTTGATGAGCAGTTTGATACCCTAAACCTAACAAATTGTGAGGAAAACCATGGATGATTTAGATCGCGCCATTTTGGCCCAGCTTCGCAAAGATGCTCGAACCTCAATTAGTTCAATTGCCAGTGACCTCAAGGTTGCTCGCGCAACAGTGCAACACCGAATCACCCGCCTTGAAAACGACGGCACGATAACTGGGTACACCGTGAATGTAAATCCTGGCTCCTCGCCCAATGTGGTGCGTGCGATTATGTCCATTGCCACTGAGGGCAACACTGCCAAATCGGTAGTTACTCGATTGAGCGGATCACCAAACGTAGTTGCAGTCCACTCTACAAATGGCAAATGGGATTTGATTGCAGACATTCAGGCTGACTCTTTAGAAGAGTTCGATAAAGCGATAAATGAGATTCGAGAAATGAAAGAGATTAGTTCTTCCGAAACAAACTTGCTGCTTTCAACTTACGCGTTCTAGAACACAGTCTTTTTGTAAGGCTTACCCTTAGCGTCATAAGTCCACCAGGTTCCTACTTGAACACCATCTTTAAACTCGCCACTTCGCATCAGTGTGCCGTCCTTGCGCCACCATTGCCATGGCCCGTGCAGTTCGCCATTGCGCATTTTTCCCGTGGACTGTAAGACCGCATTGTCGTAGTAACTCAATACTGGGCCAGCACCTTTTCGAGACTTTTCTTCGATTTGATTTAGGCGCACTCTGATTAACTTCCTGAGCAAACCTTTAGGCAGCGGTTTATCAAGTGGGAAATGCAACGAACCTTTAGTTGTTTCGTAGTTTGTCAATTCATCTGATAACTGAGTTAAGGCACTTCCACTGAATGGAAAGTAAGAGTTGTGTTTTTTGTAACCTTCGATTCCACAGATTACTCCGCCTTCTACTTGAAATGCCGGAAGGTTATAGCTAATGCATTCGGACGCACCTGGGATCAGTTCGCGAATTGTGGCAGCCATTTTTAACATCACGGTGCGTTGTGGCTCGGGCAAAGTATTTAACTTGCTATCTACTAATCCGAGTTTCGCCATTGCACGATTCTATATTCTGGAAAAGTAGATGCCGGGGCTAACTTGATTTGAAGTTAAAGCCAAGGGTCATCTACC
>CAIYGJ010000105.1 GCA_903925705.1 uncultured Actinomycetes bacterium
AAGCTTTAGCGAGTGATCGTAAATACCGGCAGATTCATCCCAAAGGTAATTAGAACGAATGATTGTCGTATTGCGACCCATGTTTCCGCCCGCAAGCCAACCCTTTTCAATTACTGCAACGTTGGTAATGCCATGATTCTTTGCCAAGTAGTACGCAGTCGCTAACCCATGGCCACCTGCACCGATGATGATTACGTCGTAGGACTTCTTCGGCTTTTGGTCAGCCACCCAGAGAAAATCTGGGTGATCAGGAAGTTCTACGGTACGTCTACGAGTTGTTGTTGCCATGAGTAAAACCTTATCTTTGCTGGATTACGAGCGCAGTCTGGACATCGATGGATCAAACTGTGGGTCATCACTGACTGCAGCCGAATACATCGAGTCGAAGTACTTAACGGTTACTTGGGTACCAAGTGTGGTGTGATCAATTGGCAACCAGGCATAGGCAATCTGCTTGCCAATTGAGTGCCCAAAGTATGAGCTAGTTGTGTACCCAACTGGAACGCCATTTACGAACACTGGCTCTTTACCCATAACAACATGTTCTGGGTTATCAAAAACCAGGCATACCAATTTCTTAGTTATCGCCGCTGGGTCAAGTGCTTCAAATGCATCTGCTCCGATGTAGCCGCCGCCCTTGCGAACTGAGAATGCCAAACCGGCTTCGTGCGGATTGTGCTCGCTGGTCATGTCAGTTCCATACGAGCGGTAACCCTTTTCCAGACGCATTGAGTTAAACGCGCCACGTCCGGCTGGAATTATTCCAAATTCTTTACCGGCTTCCAGCAAGGTGTCCCAAAGCTTTAACGCCATGTCAGCGTCAGTGTAAATTTCATAACCAAGTTCGCCAACGTACGACAAGCGCCATAGTGTTGCTGGAACTTGATCCAAGTAAAGCGATTTGGCTTTGAAGTAACCGAAGGCCTCGTTGGAAACATCTACATTGGTTAGCTTCTCAACAACCTTGCGAGCGTGCGGCCCAAACAAACCAAGACCAACTGTGCCAGAAGTTACATCCTTAATGTGAACTGTATCTGGAGCTGCAGACTTAAGCCGAGCAACATCGATTGCGTTGTTGGCACCAATCATGAAGTGGGTATCCGCTAAGCGAGTGACAGTGACGTCGGACAGAATGCCAGCATCTTTTGTCAACATCAGACAGTAAGTAACTGAGCCTGGCGCCTTATCTAACTTGCCGGTGGTTTGTTCCATTAAGAATTCCATAGAACCCTTGCCAGTAACTTCAATTCGCTTTAGTGCAGTGATATCAAACAGTCCAACATTTTCGCGAACATACTGCGCCTCGGCACCAATAATTGGTGACCAGTAGCGCGCAGACCATTCATCGCGAGCTGGAGTTGGATACTTGGCGACTAAATCTTTATTTGCTTCGTACCATTGCGGACGCTCAAAGCCAGATGCTTCCAGGAAGTATCCACCAAGTTCTTGCTGACGATGATAAAAGCCAGTTGTGCGAAGTGGGCGAGGCTTTTCCATTGGCTGCAATGGATGAATGATGTCGTAAACCTCAACATAGTTCTGGGCACCACGCATTGCGATGTGGTTTGGCCCAAGCTGATGTGGTTCGAAGCGATTTACATCACATTCGTGAACTGCAAGTTTTGGATGACCATCAATAATCCACTCTGCTGTTGCACGAGCAACACCAACAGATTGTGTTACCCAAACGGCTTCAGCAACCCAGAATCCTTTTAGTCCATTCCATTCACCCATAAGTGGGAAAGTATCAACGGTGAATGAGAACATTCCGTTCATGCCATCGACGATCTTGGCGTCTTTTAGTTCCGGCAAAATTTGTCCAGCTAAGCCTTGAACTGGTTCCCACTCTGGTGCCGTAAACGGCATCTGGCTTGGCATGATTTCTGCCTGATCGAATGGCAAGATTTCTTCTGATTCAACCATGAGTGGACGGTGCAAGTACGAACCAATTCCCATGCCGTTAAAGCGTTGACGGAAGTAAAGATCCTCGCCTTGGTGACGCATGATCGGAATTGTGATTTCTTCAGTTTGATCCGCAAGCGAAGGAATGTCTTCAGTCCAAGCAAGTTGATGCGCAAGTGGCTGGAATGCTTTTGCCATGCCAAACATGCGGCCAACTTTCGGTCCCCAAATTCCAGCACAAGAGATAACGATCTCGGCTGGGAAGAAACCTTGATCTGTCATTACGCCAGTTACTTGACCAGCTTCTTGTTCAATAGAAATTACTTCAGTGCGATCTTTGAAAATTGCACCACGAGATTCAGCAAGTCTTTGCAAAGCTTGAACTGCGCGTACTGACTTGGCGATTCCATCTGTTGGACAGTAGATCGCGCCAAGGATTGCTTTTGGATCTAGCACTGGATGAAGTTCACCGGCACGTTCTGGAGAGATAACTTCTGCTTCATATCCATATGCGTGAAGCCAAGCAGTTCGGCGATGAAGCTCCTTAAGGCGTTCTGGGGTGGTGGCAATTTCAAGTGATCCAACTTGGTAGAAGCCTGGGCCATCTTCATTTTCAACAGTGAGTAGTTTGTTAATAGTTTGATCTGCCATGGCAGCAAGAGTCTTATTGCCGGTTACTTTTTGAACCAGGCCTGGTGCATGTGAAGTAGAACCACCAGGTGCGGGCATCGGACCTTGTTCGAGAACTGTTACATCAGTCCAACCGCGCTCAGTTAACTCGTCGGCAAGTGAACAGCCAACAATGCCACCACCAATGATCACAATTTTTTTCACGAGTAACCCTCATTCGTTAAAAATCTACTGTTGCGAATTACGCAACAGAGTGCGTTGTGCGCAACAACTCAATCGTCCTCTTACTAATGCGCGGGGTCAAGCGGAATGAAAAAACTGGTGGGCCCGATTGCTCGGACCCACCAGTTTTAGGTGACTTATTAGTCAGGCTTACTTAACCCAGCCAGCTACTACGTCTGCGTGAGCATCGATCCACTTCTGAGCTGCACCTGCAGGATCAGTTCCGGATTCAATGTCAGCTGCTACTTCGTTCTGGTCAGCGTTAGTCCAGGAGAAGTTCTTGACGATCTTGGTGAAAGCATCGTTTGCATCCATTACCTTTGGTGTTGCTAGCTTCATCAAAGGTGACTCAGGATAATCAGTTAGACCAGAAGCCTTTTCTGCATCAGTCCAGTCATTGGCTGGGAACTTGATACGAGCCAATGGGACCTTCGCAAGGAAGTTCTGTGGTTCGTAGAAGTAGCCAATTGCGGCAGTCTTGTCAGCAGCAGCCTTTGTGAATACATCGATCAAAGCCTGCTCAGAGCCGGTTGAGATGATTGTGTAATTCAGTTTGTTTGCTGAGACTAACTTTTCGCCAATGGTGGTGTATCCCGGAGGGCCTTCGTACCAAGCGCCCTTGCCCTTTGATTCATCATTCTTGAAAAGATCTGCGTACTTATTTAGATTCGCGGAGTCAGTGATGTCTGGATATTCATCAGCCATCCACTGTGGAACGAACATACCGATTAGACCGATGTTGCCGTTGTTGCCAACTTCAACAAGCGCGCCACGATCTGCCCATTCTTTCCAGCGACCGCCGCCCCAATCTTCGATAACAACGTCAACGGAACCAGCTTCCATAGCGTCATATGTAACGCCAGCTTCTTCCAGTGTGACCT
>CAIYGJ010000106.1 GCA_903925705.1 uncultured Actinomycetes bacterium
GCAAGGACTGCAGTTGATGCTGCCAATGTGCTGGAAGTTGAAGTTGGGCAAATTGCTTCTTCGATAGTTTTCAAAATTGAAACAGAGCACGGAGAACGCCCTTTACTCGTGGTTACTTCAGGTAGGCATCGCGTAGATACTGAAATGGTCGCAGCAGTTCTGCAAGTTCCAAAGTTGGGTCGAGCGGACGCTGACTTTGTTCGACTTTGGAGCGGGTTTGCAATTGGTGGAGTATCCCCCGTCGGATGGTTACATGATGGCGAGATTTTTCAGCCACAGACAGTAGTTGATATCGCGCTTAACGACTACGCCGTAATTTGGGGTGCTTGTGGCCATACTCACGTTGTTTGCAGTTTGACGTTCCAATCGCTGCTTGAAATTACTGCAGGCACAGCGCTCGCGGTCGCTTCAGACTAAAGTCTTAATTGTGCTTGTCCGCCTAGATATAACGAGAGTTCGAACTCGGCATATTCCAATTGCCTTAACACTCATGGCCCGACAAAGAATTTCGATGCATAAGTTACCCGGCCTTACTTTTTACAAACTGCTAGGCACCGGATCGGGGAAGACTTTCACAGTTCGGGATGCTGATGTGCGCCATTGGTGTGTTTTGTCAGTTTGGGAAACGCAGGATCAAGCATTGAATTATCTGACGAGTAAACCTGCGAAACAATGGCAAAAGATTGCCGCAGCTCAGGCACACATAGAACTTGAGCCACTTTCTGCAAAAGGCACATGGGCCAAGAAAACTCCATTTGGTAATCCGGTTCCCGAAAAATGGGACGGGCTAACAGCTGCACTTACTCGAGCTTCAATCAAACCAAGATGGTGGCGCGAATTTTGGCGCAGTGTGCCACCAGTTTCCAAGGATCTCAACGCAACTTCGGGCTTGATTACAAGTTTAGGAATCGGCGAAGCTCCAATCGGATTGCAAGGGACTTTTAGCATCTGGGAAAACAATGAGAGCATCACTGCGTTTTCGACTAAACAGCGGCCGCATGCTGCGGTCATCGCTCGCACCCATGAAACCGGTTGGTACTCCGAAGAATTATTTGCCCGGTTTAAGGTCACCAAGATGTCTGGAAGTTTTGCTGGGATCGACTTCTCAGAACTGGGTAAGTGAACGCTATGAATGAACTTAGATCGCCCAAAAACCCGCTGTTAACAGTTTCGCTAGTAGCTGCTGGCATTACGGTTTTGGTACAGATTTTGTGGGCACTTACATCTGCCGGATTGCGAGATGCCTGCACAATTGTCGGAGTCTTAGCCTTTGCTACTGCTTCAAGCTCTCACGCTTGGGCCGCATTCGGTCGTGACTTTGTCGTCAAATTCCTAATCATTGCCTTGGTTGCAACTTTTGTCATTGAGGTGCTTGGCGTTGCAACAAGTTTTCCGTTTGGCACATATGAATACGATTTGCAGCGCCTTGGGCTATCAATACTTGGAGTCCCATTACTAATTCCATTTGCGTGGTTCATGATGCTTTATCCAGCGTGGCTAATTTCACGAGACGTGTTTAAGTCTAAGTTTCTAGCGATCCCGACAGCTGCCCTAATAATGTCAACTTGGGATCTGTACTTAGATCCGCAAATGGTAAATGAAGGTTATTGGACTTGGTTCATAGATGGAACTGCAACAAACAACATCCCAATTACTAACTTCTTTGGTTGGTTTGTTTCGACTGCAACAATTTTTGCCTTGCTCTCAATTTTCTTAAAACCAAAGCCATCTGAAGTTTCCAACTCAACGCCGTACGCTCTTGTGTATTGGGTTTGGTTAGGTAGCTTCCTGGTCAACATAGTTCCAGTTTCACCATTCTTTAATCAACCGATAGTTGCGGTAACTGGCTTTGTCGGAATGGGAATCGTGCTTATCCCTTGGTCTTGGTTGCTATGGCAGCGACGATGATTGCAATTGCAGTAGCGCTTTCATTACTGCTCACGTTAAATGTTTTTATCAATTACTTTTTATTGATTCGTCCGAGGCCAAATCAAATTGAAGCTAAAGTTGCGATTTTGATTCCAGCGCGGAATGAAGAGAATTCCATAACTTCTGCGGTTAAAAGTGCCTTGAATCAAAAACTGCTCGTAGATTTTGAAGTCGTAGTCCTAAATGATGCTTCAACCGATTCAACGAACGAAAAATTGAAGGCATTATCTAATGTGAGATTGACCGTCATTACTGGCGAACCTGAATTGCCACAGGGGTGGCTTGGGAAGGCCTGGGCCTGTCACCGATTATCCACAAGTGTTGATGCCGAATATTTGGTTTTCATCGACAGCGATGTGACTCTTGAGCCCTCGGCGGTGGCGAGTGCCATAACTTCGCTCAAGGAAAATCAACTTCACCTTGTTAGTCCTTATCCGAGGCAGATTGCTCCAACCCTGCTAGCGAGAATAGTCCAACCATTACTTCAATGGTCTTGGCTTGCTACCGTGCCACTTTACGCAACACGGACGTCACGACGACCAAGTTTGGCAGTTGCCAATGGTCAATTCTTAGTGTGCCGAGCTGATTCCTATTTGATCAGTGGCGGACACCAGGCAATTAAGGGTGAAGTTCTGGACGACATCGAGTTGCTTAGATCCTTTTACCGAAATGGCTTTTCTGGATGCGTGATAGATGGCTCTGAAATCGCCACTTGCCTAATGTATGAGACTAATCAGGCTTTGATTTCGGGATACTCAAAAAGTCTTTGGAATGCTTTTGGCGGAGCTATCGGATCGTTGGTAGTGAATGCATTCTTTTTATTCATTTATGTTTTCCC
>CAIYGJ010000107.1 GCA_903925705.1 uncultured Actinomycetes bacterium
ATCCCCGCGCCAAATACTTCAGAAGCAACTTAAGCGACTTGAGGATATGGGAATGGTTGCCATGGTCGGCACCGAACTTGAATTCATTTTGTTTGAAGATACTTACGAAGAGGCCTGGAACAAGCGTTACCACGATTTGATTCCAGTTAATCAATACAACGTTGACTACAGCATTATCGGCACTTCCCGAGTTGAACCTATACTTCGTCGGATTCGCCTATCTATGGTTAATGCCGGCATGACTGTTGAATCAGTTAAAGGTGAGTGCAATCTTGGGCAACACGAAATTGCCTTTAAGTACACCGACGCATTGGCAACATGTGATCATCATGTGGTTTACAAAACTGGTGCCAAAGAAATTGCAGCTCAGGATGGCTACGCCTTAACTTTTATGGCTAAGTTCAATGAGCGTGAAGGTAACTCGTGCCACATCCATTTGTCATTCCGCGGTATTGATGGCTCAATGGTTCTGTCCGATGACAATGACCCTGATGGCCTTAGTGAAATCGGAAAGCAATACATCGCGGGACAGCTCGCCCACATGCGCGAACTAAGCATTATGTACGCACCAACTATCAACAGCTACAAGCGCTATGCACCAGGAAGTTTTGCGCCAACTGCGATTAAGTGGGGTCGAGATAACCGCACTTGCTCATACCGCCTCGTTGGTCATGGTCAGAGTTTGCGCGTAGAAAACCGCGTACCTGGTGGCGATGTGAATCCCTACCTTGCTGTAGCTGGAATGATCGCAGCCGGAATTGATGGCATCGAAAAGAAGATGACTTTAGAGCCGCGCTTTGATGGCAATGCCTATGCACTTGAAACAGATCGCGTTCCAAATACACTTCAAATGGCTCGGGATCTATGGGTAAACAGTGCTTGGGCTAAAGAAGCATTCGGTGAGCGAGTTCACAAGCACTACACACATATGGTTGACACTGACTTGGCTCAGTTCAATAAAGCAGTAACTGACTTTGAACTTATCCGCGGGTTTGAACGCTACTAAATCTTTTCAGCGTCTACCTTCAAGCTAATTACGCGATGTTAAAGCCCGCCCAGATTCGTTTGCCATTTTCAGTAAGTTCATATCCCCAAAGGTCCGCGTATTCATCGATGATGTGCATGCCTCGGCCAGAATCCACGGCAACATCGAGTGATCGCATTACGGGTAATTGATTGTTGAGGTCTTCAACAACGACTTTGACCATGTACTGCCAACGTTCAAGAACTACTTGAAGTTCAGTTGCTGCATGAACGACAGAATTTGCTACTAATTCACTGGTCACCGCAATTGCGTGGTCAAGGTCGATTGTGTCTTCATTGCGTAAAAAATCAGTAACTTGTTGTCTTGCTAGATTTACGGACTCTGTCATTGCCGGCATAGTAAACGCGGCGATAGTGGTTAAGAAATCTCCAAAATAGATCGCCAAATCCGAGGATCCAGATTCATTAAAGGCGCTCATGATTTTAAGTATGCCCGTTTCACATTAAATAAAACCCAATGAATGGGCTTATTCCATGCCTTTATCGCGACGGCCTGTAGCGCGTTGAGTTTCGCGTTTTGCGTCCTTTTCAGCAATCGCTTGGCGCTTGTCATAGTTCTTTCGGCCTCTAGCGATAGCGATTTCGACTTTAGCTTTGCCGTCATTGAAATACAGGCTTAGCGGAATGAGCGTCAGTCCACTTTCCTTGAGCTTGTTTTCGATCTTGCTTATCTCTTGCCGATTAAGCAATAGCTTCCGGGCGCGGGTCGGCGCATGGTTAGTCCACGAACCTTCGTTGTATTCCGGAATGTTGACTCCTCGAAGCCAGATTTCACCATTTTCAAAAAGGGCGTAACCATCAACCAAACTGGCTCTGCCAGCGCGCAATGATTTGACTTCAGTTCCAACAAGAACCATGCCCGCTTCATAGACATCTTCAATCGTGAAGTCGTGGCGAGCCTTACGGTTCTGGGCGATGACCTTACGACCGCGCTCTTTAGCCACTTAACTCAACTCATCCCCAACAAGGCACAACGGTACGCGATGCACCAAACCAACCCATTGGATTGTACGGCACACCATTGAGGTGAACTTCAAAGTGCAAATGTGGACCAGTTGAGAATCCAGTGGAACCTACGTATCCGATGACTTCTTGGTCGTCGACTGCTTCTCCGGTCGATACGGCAAATCTAGATTGATGGGCATACATCGTGACCATGCCACCACCATGATCAATCAGCGTCACATTTCCGTAGGCTCTGCTCACGCTCGTAGAGAGCACAACGCCTGAGGCAGCAGCTCTAATTGGGGTTCCGCTTGCAGCCCCACTATCAACACCGGTGTGGCATGACTTGTATTTATAAACCGGGTGAACTCGCCAACCCACGCCGCCGCCAGCAGCATGTCCTGGAAGTGGCCAAGAAAGTGGACCAGTTGCTTGTGGGTCAACAGGACCCTGAGTACCCGCAGCTTTTGCCAATGCCGCAATTCTTATCTGCTCGGCCCGAAGTTCGTCATACTGTTTTTGAACTTCTGCCTTGTCATCCTCTGCAACCTTCAAGGCAGCAGATTCTTGCTTTACAAGTTTGTCCACTTGAACTTTTGCCACTGCGGCTTTATCTGCAGCATTTTGGGCATCGATGAGTGCTTGGGAAGCGATGTCCGCAACTCGTTGCATATCGAGGCGTACTGCTTCCGCCTGTGCCGCGTCAGTGACTAGTTGGTCCTTGGCGCCAAGTAGATCGTCAAGACTCTTTGCTGTCGATAATGAAACGGCTTTGATGTTTTGCAATCTAATCGTCAAGTCAGAAGGTGAGGTCGACTTTAGAATAATTTCCCATTGTGAGGTTGGGCCTTGCTGATACACAGATCGCGCAAACTGATCAACCTTTTTTTGAAGCTGACTTATTTCTGCTTCTTTACTCGTGACTTTAGATAACGCTTGGGCGTATGCCAACTTTGCGGTAACTAACTCTGCTGCAGCATTCTTGTAAACACCACTTGCTTCAGTTTCCTTTGCGGAAGCAATCGACATAGCTTCGCGCGCAGCTGGAAGTTTTGCTTGGGCATCCTTTAGTGATTCGGCTGCCTCGGCTACAGCGGCAGACGCTTTAGTTAATGCCTCCGAGGCATCGGCAACTTTCTTGTCAATGTCGGTGCTACCGGCAATCGCTGGCGTAACTATTAGCGAAAGTATTAAGGGAACGGCAAGTAAGCCTCGGGTAAACCGCGAGGAGTTTAGACGCGAGAGGAAGGCGCGCACCATGCTCCGTTCAAAGGGGAAGATAATTTAAGCGTAACGGAAGTGCCCAAAGTTACTGATGTGACTAAGCCCGTGTCGGGCTGATTTTTCTCGAAATTGCAAGGGATTTAGCCCTTGAGGTAGCGCCTGAGGGTGACGGAGGCAGCCAAAACTGTGGTTCCTATGCCAACTAGGTAAAGCACCGGAACGATTGCCAAAACCTCATTCCAGGTCACGAACGGGATAAATGTAAGGTTTGGCGCCAATTTTGCATCAATTAACCAATATTTTGAAGCCAGGATTCCGGCCGTAGCCAAAGTTGAGCCAAAGATCGCAGCCACTGCTGCTTCCAAAATGAAAGGCAACCTAATCGACATATTGCTTGCACCTACTGCACGCATAATCGAAGTTTCGCGGCGTCTAGCAAACGCTGCGACTCGAATCGTATTCATAACCAGCAGCACCGTTACGAAAAGCATGGCTACAGCAATAGCTAGAGCAAAGGATTGCAAGCCTTTGAGGATCTGGAAGAACCTATCTAGCAACTGGCGTTGATCTTGAATTGATTCCACACCTTGAACTGATTGCAAGGCTCCGGAAACTTTTTCAAAATTCTCTGGGTTATCTAATTTGACTCTGAAGGATGCTGGAAGCGCGTCAGGACTAATGTTTGCCAAAATTGCCGACCCTGCAAACTGCTCTTTAAACTGATCGTACGCATCCGCCGATGATTCATAGAAAACATCCTGAACCGAATCAAGGCTGCCAAGAATTGTCTCAATGTTTTTTCGCTGCTCATCTGTAACCACTCCGGTGCAAGTAAATGCAACTGAAGTATTTCCACAAAGAAATATTGACACTTCGATCTTGTCGTACCAATAACCCTTCATGCGATCTACTTGAGCGCTCAAAAGTAGTGCTGCGCCGACAAGTGAAAGCGAAACAGCTACCGAAACAATCAAGGCAACGGTCATCGTAAAATTGCGTCGTAATCCGTTGCCTACTTCTTTACCTACAAACGAAAATCTCATTACTAATGCCCCGTATGCCCATACATGCCGCGTTCTTGATCGCGGATAATCTTGCCATTTTCCATTTGCACGATTCGTTTACGCATCTGATCAACAATTGCGACATCGTGGGTGGCCATCACAATTGTGGTTCCGGTGCGATTGATTCTATCTAGTAACTTCATGATGCCAACACTGGTTGATGGGTCCAAGTTTCCAGTTGGTTCATCTGCCAAGAGTAA
>CAIYGJ010000108.1 GCA_903925705.1 uncultured Actinomycetes bacterium
CGATGAATATGTATCGCAATGGTCGAAGTCAGTTGCACCTCTTGGGTTAACTAACGCACCGATGACGCGAGCCGAACTAAAGCGTGAGATTAAGCGCTATCGCGATGAAGGAATCTTGGCTACCAGCGAAACTACAAAGCGAGTTGTTGAATTCATTCGCAAGCCGCCTCTATCAAAGACAGCGCTGCTTGCCTACGATCGAATGTTTGATGGCGCTGTTGCATCTATTCCTGCCGAGTTTCAAGAGATGCTCGGACTTAAAGGTAAGAGCTTGAAGGTGGCCGGACCCATTACGCGCGGAATCCTGACTTCACTTCGATTGGGTCTTGGCCCAGCTTCACCGATGGAAGAAGCAGCTGTCGCGCGCTTAATCCGCATCGGTGAACTACCGAAAGATTACTTACATTCGTAAGTAAGAAGCGCCGTTGAAATCTAAGACAGCACCGCTGGCCCAAAGCGAATCTTTGGAAGCCAAGAAATAAATCGCCCGAGCTAATTCATCTGGTTCAGCTACGCGACCAAATGGACTTTGATTGCGAATGTCATCACCAGTTGGACCATCAAGTAATTCAGCAGCCATTTCGGTATCAACAAAGCCAGGTGCCAAAGTAGTAACGCCAATACCTTCGGGAGCAAGTGCCTTCGCGATTGACTGACCAAAGGCGACAATCGCTGCTTTGCTTGCGCCATACGCAGGACTAACTGGTTCACCTCGGAAAGCACCGCGCGAGCCAACGTTTACGATTCGGGAATCTCCACGACGAGGCATGTGTTGCAGCGCACACCAAGTTACGTTTGCCGCGCCAGTTAAGTTAACACCCAAGGTATCGGCCCAAGCTTTTTGCCACACTTCATAAGTCGAGGATTCGATTGGATGGTCAAAGAAAACACCAGCATTGTTAATCAAGATGTCGATGTGACCGAATTCTTTTGCAACTGCATCAACCATTACCTTGATGGCATCTGCATCGCTTAAATCAGCCTGAGCAATCATGTGACCAGACCCTGGAAGTGACGCCATAACTTCTTTGGCAAGGTCTCCATTTGAACTGTAGTGAACGGCAATGCGATCGCCTTGTTCTGCGAAGTGCTTTGCAATGCTGGCACCGATTCCGCGCGAACCACCGGTTACTAATACTGTGCGCTGCTTTGACATATCAATTACTCTCTAGATTGTTGCGGTGTCGATTACGAAACGGTAGCGAACATCGCTGGCAAGTACGCGCTCGTATGCTTCGTTGATTGCGCTCGCTGGAATGATTTCAATGTCACTAACGATGTTGTGCTTGCCACAGAAATCAAGCATCTCTTGAGTTTCTTTAATGCTTCCAATGTTGGAACCAGAAAGACTTAACTGGCGTCCCATCAGGATGCTGCCATCAAGTGAATAAGGCTTGCCTGGCGCGCCAACAACAACAAGTGATCCCCATTGGCGAAGCGTGCCGATGTAGCGATGGATTTCAATTTCAGCTGAAACTGTATTGATGATGATGTCGAAAGTGTTTGCAAGCTTCTTGAGTTCTGCTTTGTCGGAGGTAACAACAAAATTCTTAGCTCCCATTGCAAGGGCATCTTCACGCTTACCTTCACTGTGACTCATCACGGTAACTTCAGCGCCCATAGCAACTGCAATCTTTACTGCCATGTGGCCAAGACCACCAAGACCCATAACGGCAACCTTTTTGCCTGGACCAGCATTCCAGTGACGAAGTGGTGAGTAAGTAGTAATGCCAGCGCATAACAATGGAGCTGCGCCCGCGCGATCTAGATTTGCTGGTACGTGCAATGCGTAATCAGCTTTAACAACTACGTTCTTGGAGTAGCCACCGTAGGTAGGAGTAACGCCATCGCGTTCCATGCCGTTATATGTGTACGCCGAATTATCAAGGCACCAGTGGTCATTGCCATCCAAGCAGTATTCGCAAGTGCCACAGGAATCTACAAAGCAACCAACACCAGCAATGTCGCCAACTTTGAATTTCTTAACATCAGATCCAACGGCCACGACAGTTCCAACGATTTCGTGTCCTGGCACCATCGGAAAAATTGCTTCGCCCCACTCTTCTTTAACTTGATGAATGTCAGAGTGGCAAATGCCGGCGAACTCGATGTCGATCGAAATGTCATTAGCGCCAACTTCGCGGCGTTCAAACTCCCAAGGTTCAATTTTTCCATTTGCAACCTGTGCTGCGTAACCTTTAGTTTTTGCCATGTCTACTCCTTGTTATGATTGAAAGCCTACTGAGTAAACCAAGACGTGCAGGTTAGAGGTCTACACCTTCATGCGCCAAAAGCTTCGCTTTTAAGTCAATACCAAATCCATAGTTGCCAATCGCGCCACCAGTTTTGACGACTCGATGGCAAGGCACGATAGGTGCGATCAGATTGGTAGCCATCGCAGTTCCAGCGGCCCTGACTGCAAGTGGTCGCCCAGCTTTGGCGGCTAAGTCGGCATAGCTAATAACTTGCCCACCTTTAACTTTGCTTAGGGCTGTCCAGACATCTTGCGTGAATTCACCACCTGGCTGACGAACCTTAAGCGACTTAAATGCATCAAGATCACCATCAACCCAAGCCTTAACAACGGAAGTTACCCCAGCAAGTTTGGCATCAGATTTGAATTCAACAATGTTTAGCTTGTGACCTGACTTCTTGAGAAATTTCGGAATCTCACTGAAGGCTGCACCGATTACAACCGGATCTTTAGTGACATCTACAAATGTTGCGATAGGTCCCCACGGAGTTTTGATTTCGTATCCCAAAACTGAAGGCATGATTACTGACTTTTACGTTCAATGAAGTCCCACTTGTTACCGTACTTATCTGCAAAGACAACTACTTTGCCAAATTCTTCTTGGCGCGGTTCTTCCGTGAAGGCAACATTGTGCTTTGCCATGTGGGCATAGTCGCGATCGAAGTTGTCGGTGTATAAGAAAAACATCACACGGCCACCTGATTGATTACCGATCGCAGCGCTTTGCTCTGGTGAGGCCGCTTTGGCTAGCAACAGCGCTGCGCCTTGATTCGCATCGGGAGCAACAACAACCCAGCGTTTTACATCTGACGTCTTGGTGTCTTCGATCAAAGTGAATCCAAGAGCTGTTGTGTAGTAATCAATCGCACTGTCGTAGTCATCAACGACGACCGTGATCATTCCTAGATGTGACATTTAATCCTCGAGCACACTAGCCATGCGAAGCACAGCCTCTTTAATGATTTCCTTGCTAGTTGCCAGATTGAATCGCACGAAATCTTTTCCAGCTCCGCCAAAGTCAGCACCGTTACTCAGGGCAACGCGGCCTTTTTCTAATAGGAGCTTTGCAACTTCGTCTTGACCGTAACCGCTTAAATCTATCCATGCCAGGTAGGTTGCATCTTGAACCGTGTACTTAGCTTTCGGTAAATGCTTCTTAAGCAACTTAGCCAAGTAATGACGATTGTCATCAATGTTCTTAAGCACGGCGTTGAGCCATGGCTCGCCTTGGTTATAGGCAGCAATGCTTGCCCAGACACCTAAAAGTGAAGAACGCCATGGCGAAGAGAGCGGAAGCAAAGCTAGCCGTTCATTGATAACCGAGTTGTCGGCCACAATCTGCGCACACTTTAGACCGGCAAGATTCCAAGCCTTACTTGCTGAAGTGATGCAAAGTCCGGTTTCGCGCGCAGCGTCGCTGACGTTTAAGTACGGAATGAATTTGACACCCGAAAAAATCAGTGGGGCGTGAATCTCGTCACTGATAACTAAGACACCATATTTCTTTGCCAGTTCTGCGATCTTTTCTAATTCGTCAAGCGTGAATACGTGACCAACGGGATTGTGAGGATGGCACAGAATGTATGCCTTGGCACCTGCTGCAAATGCATCTTCAAGCCCCGCAAGATCAAGAGCCCAGTCTTCACCATGATGAATAAGCGGAACGTCTACCGCTTCTAAGTTAGCTTCCTTAAGCCAAGTAAAGAAATTCAAATAGACGGGAGTATTGATAACTACTTTGTCTCCAGGCTGTGTCCAAAGTCGTAACACTTCAACACCAGCTACCCCAACATCGGTTGCTAAGTAGAACTGGTCTTTATTGACTGTCCAATTCCAATTTCGCTTTGCATAGTTGGCAAATGCTTGCGGTAGTTCAGGCGCGATACCTGAGTAGCCAGTATCACTTCGCTTAATCATGTCTA
>CAIYGJ010000109.1 GCA_903925705.1 uncultured Actinomycetes bacterium
AGCTCTCTGGCAAGTTTTCGATAAGCCCGCTTAATTTCCTCAGGGGTAGCTTCTCGAGTTACACCTAAGACTTTGTAATAGTCAGTCATTCTTATTGGTCCTTCAATATCTGGCCAACATATTTAGCAACTGCTCGCACTGCGCCCATTGATCCGGCGTAATCCATACGGGTTGGGCCAAGAATTCCCATAGTGGCTAGCGCTTGATCTCCGGAACCATAGCCGACAGTCACCACTGAGGCTCGCTGCAATTCTTCAACCGGGTTTTCATGCCCGATACGCACCGTGAGTGAATCAGGTTCGGCAGCTTCGCCAAATAATCTAAGCAGCACAACGTGTTCTTCTAACGCTTCGAGAACTGGTCCAACCGCCGTTGTAAAGTCTTCGCCAACGCGAGCCAAGTTTGATGTGCCGCCTACTACAACGCGTTCTTCGTTTTGCGAAATCACGGCATCCAAGATGGTTGCCACAACAGTATTAACTGCGGATTTGAATTCTGGGGCAAAATGATCGGCTAATCCAACTAAGCGATCTGGAACGTCTGTAAATAGTTGGCCATCTAACGCAACATTTAATCGTGTGCGCAGATCGTGCAAGAATTCATCTGAAACTTTGGTCATCATTTCGACAGTGCGTTGTTCAATACGTCCAGTGTCTGCGATCAAGATCAATAAGAGTCTGGTGCCACCTGAGCTGACTAATTCAATATGTCGAACCGAGCTCCTACCAAGTGATGGATACTGCACGAGTGCAACTTGTTTCGTCAGCTGCGAAAGTAAGCGAACTGTTCGATTCATAACATCATCAAGATCGACGGCTTGATCTAGGAAGGTTTGAATTGCTTTGCGCTCTGGCTGCGACATTGGCTTAATTGAGTTGAGCTTGTCAACGAAAAGGCGGTATCCCTTGTCAGTTGGGATTCGACCAGCGCTGGTATGCGGCGCACTGATGTAGCCCTCTTCTTCAAGGGCTGACATGTCATTTCGAATAGTTGCCGAAGATACCCCTAATGAATGTCGATCAGCTAGGGCCTTTGATCCAACCGGTTCGTGAGTCTGGACATAGTCCTCAACAATGGCTCGCAAAACCGCTAATTTACGGTCTTCCATCGCAACTCCTAGCACTCACAAGTATCGAGTGCCAGTCTAACCTTGGTTAGGCCCACAGGCGCGCGACTAAGCCATCGGCTAACAAGCGACCTTGAAACGTAAGGACTGCTTTGCCATTGGCAAAATTTGCAGGCTCGAGTAATCCTTCCGAAACCGCGAGTTGAGCTTGTTCTAGGCCAGCTTCTCCTAGCAGCGAGAGCGATAAACCTTCATGCAGGCGAAGGCCAAGCATGATGTCTTCATGTTTCACATCTTCAACATTTAAAACTTCGCTGTCTGCAATAGCGGAGGCACCTTCATCCACTTTCGCAGCCCATGCCGCAGGATGCTTTAGATTCCATGACCTTGTGCCAGCCGAGTGAGCATGAGCACCTGGACCAATTCCTAACCAGTCTTGGTTTTTCCAGTAAGCGATGTTGTGTCGACATTCACCACTGGGCTTTGCCCAGTTGCTAACTTCGTACCAAGTCATACCTAAGGTTTGTAGCTTTTTGTCAATCAATTCATATCTATGAGCCGCGACATCATCACTTGGGTTTGGAACTTCACCTCGCGCAACACGAGCAGCCAGTCGCGTACCTGGTTCAACAATTAAGGAATAAGCACTTACGTGATCCACGTCGGCCGTGGCTACTTGATCCAGCGTTTCGGCGAGATCCGCATCTGTCTCACCTGGGCTACCGTAAATCAAATCCACGCTGACATGTTCAAAGCCTGCGCTTCGAGCGTCACTTACTGCTTCCCAAGTTTTTCCTGGAGTGTGCGTGCGCTCGAGCAAGGAAAGAACATTAGCCGCACTACTTTGGTGGCCAAATGAAACGCGCGTAAAACCGCCTTCGCGAAGGATCTCTAGATCTTGCCGAGTAACAGAATCAGGATTGGCCTCAGTCGTAACTTCAACATCGGCAGTAAATCCATATGTTGATTTAAGTGACTGCAAAATACGTACAAGTTCTTCGGAGTCAATCAAGGTAGGCGTGCCGCCGCCAAAAAATACCGTACTCAACTTGCGTTCATCTGTTGCATTGTCTTGGCGTAACCAATTCACTTCAGCAATTACGCGATCAGGGTAAGTTGCAGCGGTTATCGAAGTTCCATCACGTTGAAGTTCAGCAGCCGTATAAGTATTGAAATCGCAATAGCCGCACCTAGATGCACAAAATGGAATATGAACGTAGGCGCTTAAAGTACGCATTAGTTACTTGTTGTAGTGCTTGTTGTAACCCGAAACTCGAGTATGCATTTCTTCTGGGAGTTCTGGGCAATTCAAGACGCGAGCAATCCGCTCTGGATCGCGATCACCAGTAACAAGTTGAAAAACATCGCTAACTGTTACGCCATGCTCAGGAGTCGACTCGATCTTGATCTCATCTCCTGCAGTAATCTCGCCAGCTTCGACAACCTGGAAGTAAGTTCCTGGCATACCTTCATCCATAAAACGCTTAACCCATTTATCTTCATTCATCCAGCGGGCAAATGTGCCGCACGGAATCCGCGGGCCAGTTACCTGGAGAAGTGTCGTGCCAATGCGCCAGGTCTGGCCGATAACTGCATTAGTGACATCGATTCCAACAGTCGTTAGATTCTCACCAAATTTTCCGGACGGGATTTCTTTATCGAGTTCAGCTTCCCACCATTCGTAATCTTCCCGAGCGTAGGCGTAAACGGCTTGCTCAGGCATACCGTGATTAGGAATATCTGAGCGCTGATCTCCGGCAACTCCAGCAGTCGTAATTTGTCGTGCATCTGAAACTGTCCGCTTATCAATTGCGGTTACTCCGACCGAACCCCCAACGTCAGGGATAACAGCATTTACGACGTTTAGTGAAAGAACTTTTGCAGAACCTGTTGATTCAGACATTACTTAGCCTTTGCTTTTGCTGCGTTGTCATCGGTGGAAAGCGCTGCGATAAACGCTTCTTGTGGAACTTCTACTCGTCCCACCATCTTCATGCGCTTCTTACCTTCTTTTTGCTTTTCTAGAAGTTTACGCTTTCGGGAAATGTCGCCGCCGTAACACTTTGCCAAAACATCTTTGCGAATAGCTCTGATGGTCTCGCGAGCGATGATTCGAGCTCCAATTGCCGCTTGAATCGGTACTTCGAATTGTTGCCTTGGAATCAAATCCTTCAATTTGGCTGCCATAGCTACGCCATAGTTGTATGCCTTATCGCGATGCACGATAGCGCTGAAAGCATCGACTGGATCGCCATGCAGCAAGATGTCGACTTTGACGAGATCTGCAGACTGCTCGCCAGTTGGTTCATAGTCCAGCGAGGCATAGCCACGAGTCTTTGACTTCAGTTGATCAAAGAAGTCGAACACAATTTCGGCCAACGGAAGTGTGTATCGCATTTCAACACGATCTTCGGATAAGTAATCCATTCCAAGCAAGTTGCCGCGACGAGTTTGGCAAAGTTCCATAATGGATCCCACGAACTCACTGGGCGTGAGAATTGTGGATCGCACCATTGGCTCGTGAACTTCGGCAATCTTGCCACCCGGAAATTCACTCGGATTTGTAACGATAATTTCTTTACCGTCATCCATGACAACTCGATAAACAACGTTTGGCGCAGTTGAGATTAAGTCAAGATTAAATTCGCGCTCTAATCTTTCTCGAACAATCTCTAAGTGAAGTAGTCCAAGGAAGCCACAGCGGAATCCGAAGCCAAGTGCAACTGAAGTCTCTGGTTCGTACACTAATGCAGCGTCATTGAGTTTTAGTTTGTCCAGCGCTTCGCGAAGTTCTGGATAGTCCGAACCATCAAGTGGATAAAGGCCGGAGAAAACCATTGGAACCGGATCGCGATAGCCACCCAGAGATTCTTGTGCTGGTTTGGCCGCAAGAGTTACGGTGTCGCCGACTCGTGACTGTCGCACATCTTTTACGCCAGTGATTAGATAGCCAACTTCGCCAACACCAATCGCTTTAGATGAAACCGGGTCCGGAGAAATCACACCTACTTCTAAAGTTTCATGGGTTTCGCCAGTGCTCATCATTTTGATGCGATCTCGTTCTGGAATGCGGCCATCGATTACTCGCACGTATGTGACAACGCCACGATAAGTGTCATAAACCGAATCGAAAATTAGTGCGCGAGCTGGCGCATCTGGATCGCCAACTGGTGCTGGAACTTGTTTAACAACTTCATTAAGCAGTTCTTCAACGCCAACTCCAGTTTTGGCACTTACCTTCAAAACAGTTGCTGGGTCGCAGCCAATGATGTGAGCAATCTCGGCTGCGTATTTTTCTGGCTGGGCAGCTGGTAAATCAATTTTGTTTAGGACCGGAATAATCGTCAGATTGTTTTCTAGGGCTAAATACAAGTTAGCTAGCGTCTGAGCTTCAATGCCCTGTGCCGCGTCAACCAAAAGAATTGCGCCTTCACAAGCTGCCAGGCTGCGACTTACTTCATATGTGAAGTCAACGTGACCTGGAGTATCGATCAGATTCAAGACATATGTTTCGTTGTCATCAGCCACGAACGGTAGGCGAACTGCTTGGCTCTTAATAGTGATACCGCGCTCGCGTTCAATGTCCATGCGGTCTAGATACTGTGCGCGCATGTGTCGGGGATCCACAATTCCAGTGATCTGGAGCATGCGATCTGCCAAAGTTGATTTGCCATGGTCGATATGGGCAATAATGCAGAAATTTCGAATAATTTTGGGGTCTGTGGCACCCGGCGCTGGGGGGTTAATTGCCTTCGACATTCGCTCATAATCCCACACTTGGACACAATTTGAGCATTCGGGTACTTCGCAGGTACTCTAGGGGTTCGAACACCGATAAACGAAGAGGCAAAAAGTGGCCAATATCAAGTCGCAGAAGAAGCGTATTTTGCAGAATGCTGCTGCCCAAGAACGCAATAAGGCAGTACGTAGCGCGCTAAAGACTAAGGTTCGTCGTTTCCGCGAGGCCCTAGCCACAGGTGATGAAGCAGCAACTGCTTCAGCCCTTCGCGATGCCAGCCGTGCGTTGGATAAGGCAGCCTCAAAGGGTGTTATCCACAAGAACCAGGCTGCGAATCGCAAATCATCGCTGGCCTCGACTGCTGCTAAGAAGTAAATAAGCTTAGAAAAAACCGCCTTCGGGCGGTTTTTTTATTGCCACTTTAAAGACGCTCTGATTTTTACTAAGTGATCTAAGCCGATCACTAATCTTTCGGTGCTCGAATAGCCATGAACTCTTTTTCCATGTGATACAAAGTTTGCGAACTTTCTAAAGATCGACCACCCGGAATAGCAACGTCATAAACCGTTCCTTTACTTGACCTATCGGCAAGTGCCAATAGTCGAGCAGCTGCAGCAAGTTGATCTGGATGCCACTTAGCTTTTTGCGCTCGCAAGAATCGCAACTTCCAAGGTGGGACTCCAACCATTGGTGCTAATTCATTTTCACTCAAATTTGCCGGAGCACTCGCGTATTTAATCAAGGATCTCAAACCACTACTGATTGCAGATACCGCTGGCACAGCAGCGCTTGAATCATTTGTCATTGCCCAACGAAATTTTTCCAACAATTCAACTGGCTGGGCATTCCACATGGCATCACTTAAATCCCAACCCATGACGCCAACAACGCCTGCGTAATACTGCGAGACTTCAACTTCATCGATTACATCTGCTTCGGTGTCAGCGCATAATTGGGATACGGCGGCTAACAACTCCCCTAAGCCTGAACCAATCGAAACCTGCAATGCCGTTATCGCACAAGGAGTTGCTTTGCGATTGTGTCTGCGAAATTCTGCTATCAATGCGGCTTCTAAATCTTTAGCTTTTAATTCACCACACGCCGCTTCCAGAACATTTGCTTTTTTGATGGTGTCGAGTAATTTCTTGCCCTTGACTCCACCAGGATGGGTAATAACTAAGCGAACGTGTTCTGGGAGATCATCGATTGCAGTTAAGAGAATTGCGCCAACGTCATCTGTGGCCCCATCAATTCCTTGCACCACGATCACAGTTAGTTCCCCAAATAATGACGGTGATAACGCATTAGCTAGTTCGCCAGCTGCAGTTTCGTTGCCTGCAACGATGTCCTGCCGAACTGCTGCTGGATCAGCTTTACGTGCAGAAGACATTACGCCTTCAATTACCCGCTGGATCAAGATGGCTTCTTTGCCAACTGCAAGCACCACTTGGGCTTGATCAGTTGCAGAAGCTTTAGCCATGGATTCAATATGTCACGAGCCACTGACTAACGTCTGGTTGCCACCCGAATCTTTGAATTCTCCGCGATAATTGCTAAATCTCCCATAAGGTCCGTCCGAAAAACTCGGCTGCCCGTTAATTCATAGAGCGAAATGGTTTCTGGGGCAGGGTGTCCGTAGTCATTATCTTTTCCAACCGATATAACGGCGATTTCGGCATTTGCCCAGTTAGCAAATTCGCTTGATTGATAACGGGAACCATGGTGGGAAACCTTTATTACGTCAAAATCAATTGCTGGCAATTCTTTTGAGATTTTGTCCTGCACTGGCGGCTCGATATCACCAGTTAGCAGAATTGAAACTCCTTCTGCTTGAACTGCCAAAGCTACGCTGGCATTATTTGCATCACTTCCCTGTCCCAAAATAACTTCACTTGGCCAAATGCAAGTAAATGAAACTCCATTGATGACAAATCGCTCTGGGTAAGTCATGACTGTCGATTTCTTATTCATTCTGGTTAGCACTTCATTAACAAACTTGGTGGTACTCGGTGGGTCACTCAGCGGACTAACCCGAATTTGCCCAACTTGACGGTTATGAAGTGCGCCTTCAAGGCCACCAATATGGTCTGCGTGAAAGTGGGTGAGCAAGAGAACAGGAATTCGCTTGATGTGAAGGTCGCTTAAACATTTATCGATGGCCTTTGGATATCCCCCAACATCAACAACAACTGCCTCGTTAGGCCCAACTCGAATTACGGTTGCATCGCCTTGTCCTACATCGCAGGAAACCATCACCCAATTTGGAATTGGCCATTGCTTTAAATCAAAAGATGGATTTAGCCACAGAAGTAATAAGGCAGAGAGCATCAATGAGATTGCCTGACTTTGCTCTACGGAAGAGAGCCTGCGCCAAACCAAACCAAGTTGCACACCACCGGAAACTGCAAGCAGCGCCAGCACGAATCCAAACATTCCTGTTGGCCAAGGAATTATCAACCAGTCAATTGCCGAGCAGAATCTTGCGACAATTGCAATCAGTTCTGCAAAACAACCGGCGGGCCAAGCAATTGCAGTTCCGAGTGTTTGAGAAATTGGAGTCACAAGTGCTGAAATTAATCCCAACACCATTGCGGGTCCCGCCAGTGGAACTGCCAGCACGTTAGCTGGGATTGAACTTAAAGAAATTGGTGAACCGAGTGCAACCAATATGGGAAAAACCGAAAACTGAGCTGCAATCGTCACGGTAAGAGTTTGGATAACCCAAAGCGGTACGCGCTTGGGGATTTTTCTATCTAAGTAGCTTTGGATTCGATTTACCCAAAGAATCAGTCCTGCCGTGGCGGCAACCGAGAGCGCAAAGCCGTAGGACACTGCCATCCAAGGATCCATTGCAACTAAGACAATGACCGCAACACTTAACGCGGGCACCGGTGATTTGTTTGACTTGGAATAAGTGGCAGCCAACGCGACTAAACCCATTACTGCGGCTCGCAGCACACTTGGTTGCGGCCGAACCAAAACCACAAAGGAAAATAGTGCCATCACGGTTACCAGGTATTGCCAGTTTCGACTCACCCGACACTGACGCAGGACCGCCAGCACAATCACAATGAGAAGCGTCACGTTGGTTCCCGAAACCGCAATTAGATGCGTTAGCCCTGCGGCCTTCATTTGGTCTGCCAGTTCTGCTGACAATGCAGAACTATCGCCGAGTGCGAGCCCAGGAACTAATCCTTTAGCCGAGTCTGGACTTGATCGCAATGATTCGTGTAATCCTGCTCGAAGTACTGAAGCCATTGTTTGATATCGCGGTGCTGATTCGATTAACACCGGTGCCTCTAATAGTTTGAGATATCCAGCGAATGGTTTCCCGATTGGAGCCGCTGATAGTTTTCCAGAAAACCTGAATCGCTGACCAGGAATGTATTTCCCTGTAATTGCGATCAATTCTGGATCTGTTATAAATGACAGCACCGGTGAACCGGTGGCAAAAGTTTTACCTTTCGCAGTCATCGAATCTATTCGTAATGCGATCCGCAAGAGTTGTCGATCATTCCAGTCCAAGGTTTCTTTGCTGTGAGTTTTTATGGGATCCGAAGTAACCGTGGCGATACCGGATACAACTGAATTAGTCTGACTGGCTTGCGCAATTGGACCAGTGACTAACGGCAGAATTCGCAATACTGTAACCGAAGTCCCAAGCAAAACGCCGAGCAAGATCATTGATAGCAAAGTCTTGGTCTCAATTTGATTTCGAGAAAAGCGGCGAATGAAAGTGCGCGAGACAACCAGAAAAGCGGCACACATTGCCGTCGTCCAAATTGGATTAGCGAGCCCCACTGTCGTGATGACAATTGCTATCGATAGCCAAGTTGCTATCGCTAATGAACTGAGACGAAAGTCCACTTAAATTCGAACAAGTGCTTTCAAGTTGGCAAAGACTTTAGGCCCAATGCCGGGAACCTCTTGCAACTCTTCAATGGAATGAAACTTCTGATTGGTTTCTCGCCAAGCGATAATTCGCCCTGCCATTACTGGCCCGACACCAGGCAAAGAATCTAATTCGGTTTCAGTGGCAAGGTTTAAGTTAATTCGGGGATCCGAACTAATCTCGAGCGATTGAGCATTCCCAATGAAAATCATTTGCCCATCTGATAATCGTTCAGCCAAATTTATTGATGCCACGTTGGCACTGGGAATCAAGCCACCAGCAGCAGCAATTGCATCTGCCACTCTCGATCCGGCTGGAAGAGTTACTAAACCTGGGGTTAGGACATCGCCTTTGATGTCCACGACGATTTGATCAAAACTTTGGACCATTGTTGGCTCACCGGAACTTGCGGAAATTGGAATTCCAGGAGTTGCGACTTCTGGCACTGATGCAGGGGTTGGCCGATTCAACCAAACTAAACCAGCCGTAATCACTAATGCTGCAACCACGATCTTGAGAATTGGGCGGATAGCCTCCGTTGGCGGTGTGACCAAAACTTGGGCAGGTTCACTAGGTCCAGAAAAGTTTTCCCTGCCATCTAATAGCTTATGTAGGCGATCTGTTGCAGCAGATGAGAGTTGAGATTTACCGCTTTTGAATACCTGCATGTTTTGGACCCTAGTAATTTAGGTCCAAAAATTCCCAAAGCGAAATTTAATGTGGGGAAATTAAACCTGTGGACTTACTACGACGGCCAATGCGCCCGGACCGACATGGGTTCCAACAACTGCACCGGCAGAAGTTACCGAAATAGATTCAACACCAGTTAATTCTTTAAGTTGCTCAGCCACATTGCTTGCGACT
>CAIYGJ010000110.1 GCA_903925705.1 uncultured Actinomycetes bacterium
CCTGGCTCGACCGTCATGATCAAAATCATGTCTAGCTCAGGAAATAGATCTTCGTAGTGATCAAGTTTGGTTCCTGGCTTTATGGCGATTCCGGCCCGCGCACCATGGTTGCGAATATCTCGTGCTACTTGGCGTGGATTTGTCGCAGCCTCAACATGAAAAGTTACGCTCTTGGCCCCTTGTTCGGCGTAGCCCGGAGCCCAGCGATCTGCATCGTTGATCATTAAGTGGCAGTCAACTGGAGTAGAAACTTCACGAATGATCGACTCAACAACCACAGGGCCAATTGTCAGGTTAGGAACAAAGTGGTTGTCCATGACATCAACGTGTAACCAGTCGGCGCCGTCAGCTACCCGCTTGCAATCAGCAACTAAGTTGCCAAAATCAGCAGAAAGTATGCTCGGCGAAATTCGTAGACCCACGTCTTAAGCCTAGCCAAACCAATGGGGCTATGCGGTCCTGCGCAAAATCGCCAAGAACATGCCATCTGTGTGGTGAACATCTGGACGAAGTCGCAGATTCATAGACCCTTTGGGCAGGTTCAGTTGTGGCAGAACTGGGGAAACATCGACACTTTCAAAATTCGGATTTCGCTTCAAGAAACTCGCAACAATTGCATCAGTCTCAGCTAAATGTGGCGAGCAAGTTGCATAACCAACTACCCCACCAACGCGCACGAGTTCACCGGCTTTGGCCAAGAGTTCTTGTTGCAATGCTGTTAGAGGTGGAATGTCACTTGGCTGGCGACGCCATCTCGCTTCGGGGCGACGACGAAGTGCGCCTAACCCTGTACACGGTGCATCAACCAAAATGCGATCAAACTTATGATCAGGATTGAATTCCCTCGCATCAGTTTCGATTACTTGATGTTCGCCTGGAGCATTCCACAACGAATTTGAAACTAAGTGGGCGCGAGAAGGGATCGGTTCTAGCGCTGTGAAGTCTGCGCCCGCCTCACTTGCCAGTCCTGCCAGGATTGCAGCCTTGCCTCCAGGGCCGGCGCACATGTCTAACCAATGGGTTTGCGTGCCTTCAATTTCAACATTAGCTACCGCAAGTGCAATTAGTTGACTACCTTCGTCCTGGACACCAATTCGGTTGTCACGCACGGCATCGATGTCACCAGGTCGCGTTGACCATTTTTCATCAGGTCCACTAGGGCGCAACATAGTTGCTGCAATCGGTGACCATCTGCCTGGAATAACGTGGGGTAAATCTAAGAGCTCAGTCACGTCAGCTTGGCCCGGTTTAGCAACTAAAGAAACTAGCGCAGGCTCGTTACCGGCTGCTAATACTTCTCGGATCGAATCCAAGTCGCACTTGTAAGAATCAGCAAGACTTCGAATTACCCAAACTGGATAGGAATATTCAAGTGCTAAAACTTCAACCGGTGTTTTGCCTTCACTTAAAATTTGCAGCCATTCTTCCCACGTGCTGGCAGAGATCTTTCGTAGCACGGCATTAACAAACTTCGACACACCCATGCCAGCAACTTCGCGAGCCAGCGTTACTGTTTCATCGACGGCAGCGTGAGCTGGGATTCGCATGAAAAGTAATTGATAGGCGCCAACGCGCAAGGTGTTTCGAACCTTGCTGTCCATGGTGTCAGTTCGGGAAGCGCAAGCATCAATTACTGCATCTAGGCTTCCCTGTCGGCGCAATGCGCCATATGTAATCTCAGTTGCAAGTCCTGCGTCACGAGAAGAAACCTTCAAGTCATCTAGTACGGCAGGTAAAACTAAATTGCTATAGGCGTCTTTGTCATGAACTGCTTGAAGTACATCGAATGCTACGCGTCGAGTGGTTCCAGAATTACTCACTCAAACACCACGGAAGATTTTTGATTACTAAACCAAGTTTTGGCATCGGTTAAATTGCGTCCAGCTTCTTGAACTTGATCGAGGGCAACTGCATGACTTCCAGTTCCTACCAAGACTTCCCCGTCACGCAATTGAACTTCACCTGGCGATAGGTCTGTTACATGTGGCGAAACCGTTACGGGTTGAAGCTTGATGCGAGTATCACCAAACATGGTCCATGCTCCGGGTTCTTTAGTAACCGCGCGGATGCGTCGGTCCACTGCAAGTGCTGGGTCACTCCAACGAACTTGAGCATCAGCAACTGTGATCTTTGGTGCATTTGAAATGCCGTCGATCGGTTGATGTAGCGGCAGAATCGAACCATTTTCAATGCCACTCAAGGTAGCTAGGGCTAACTGCGCACCCTCAATGGATAGTCGATCTAACAATTCAGTTGAAGTCTCACTGGGCGCAATCTGTGTAGTTAAATAAGCCAGCATTGGGCCAGTGTCTAACCCTTCATCAATACGAAACGTGGTAACTCCAGTAAATTCATCGCCACTCAAAATCGAATACTGAACTGGGGCTGCCCCGCGCCATTGCGGCAACAACGAGAAATGAACATTTATCCAGCCATGCTTTGGTACATCAAGTAGTTCTCGTGGCACCATTGCGCCAAATGCAACGACTACAACACAATCCACATCGGCAAACTTGTCTTTATGCTCAGCTAAGTGGGATGTCTTTAAAACTGGGACTCCACTAAATCCGGCAACGTCAGCAACTGGGCTTGCAGTAAGAGTCCGGCCTCTGCCCGCAGGTGCATCAGGTCGGGTAACAACTAATGCGACTTCGTGATCAGATGCCAGCAACGCAGTTAGCGTTGGCACAGCGGCAAGTGGCGTGCCCGCAAACGCGATACGCACGTTATGAAAAACCATTCATCATTGAATGCGGACTTACTTTTACGGTTGGACCCATGTCGCCGAACCATTCCGTCTCGCGAATTGCTTTCATAGCTTCTTTACGGGCTTCGGTATCCAATCGATCAATAAATAAAACACCGTCTAGGTGATCTGTTTCATGCTGGACACAACGCGCCATTAGATCGCTACCAATTATCGTGACTGGCTCGCCGTACATGTTCATGCCTTTGGCAACCACATTCATTGCGCGCTTGGTGTCAAAAGTCAGACCTGGAATAGATAGACAACCTTCTGGGCCATCTTGTTCCTCTTCAGAAAGATCAAGTACTGGATTAATTAAGTGGCCGAGTTCATCATCAACGTCGTAAGTGAAAACCCGAAGCGATACACCGATCTGGGGAGCTGCAAGTCCAACACCTGGGGCTTCTTGCATGGTTACGGTTAAATCAGCCACCAATTGACGAAGTTCTTTGTCAAAAGTAGTAACTTCTAGCGCAGGTGTCGTCAGGACTGGATCGCCGAACAACCTAACGGGCTTAACTGACATGTGACACCTTCTTCAATGAGCTTTGCTTTAACCCAAGTTTAGAGGTTTAGCGGGTCGATTCGAACGTTCACCGATCCGCCCTTATGTTTGGCGCTTCGAGCAGAAGTCATTGCCTTTAGTTGGGCGGCTAGTTCGGTGCCCTGTTTGCGGTCACATGAAATCAGCATGCGGACTTGGTTGTCTTTACCGGGTACCGGACCACGAACTAAGGTTTCCGAATTCAGTTCCAGCATTGCCAGCGCATCATCAATATCAAACTGTTCACCTGTTAGGGCGGCAAGGCGCACTGCAGGCGGCAAAGACACCTGCTTGCGCTGTTCAAGTTCGCGTTGAGCAAAGCCGACCGGATCATGACGAATCAATGCTTGAACCGCTGGATGTTCGGAATCTGCTACCACAATCACTTCCCCACTAGGTCGGACAAGTGAGGCGCATTCATTCCACTTAGCAAAAGTTTCCTGGGTCGCGCTTAATTCGGGACGAGACAGCATGGCGTTTCCATCAAGCAAAATTGCGGCGGCGTAACCGCCTTGCGCCATTGGCGCAGCGCCGGCGGTTGCCACCACGATTGCAGGGCGTGAGTCAACCGTGCGCAAGATGTGATCTGAAGTTGAAGAGCGAACTGGAATCCCAGGAAATGCTCGGCCAAGTTCTTCGGCAGTTCGTTCGCTACCTACCGCAGCGGCACGAATTGAATTACCTTTACATTTCTTGCAGCTCCACTTGGATTCGATGTGCCCGCACAAGTTACATGTAGGCGCACTTGATCGCGCAGTTTGCATCAATAGACCGTTACACGACGAGCAAAGCGCTGAAGTCCGACAGGTGTCGCAAACTATTCGAGGCGAATAACCAAGTCGAGAAACTAAAACCAAGACTGGACCTTTTGCGAGAGCCGTTTTCATACCCTGCATCACAGCTGAAGGTATTCGTGATCCGCTAGCAGCGGGATTGATTTTCGATCCGGCTTCATCAAGTGCACTTCGAACTTTTGGAGATTCATTTCTTACTTGATCTCGACTTTTTGCAACGTGTGCCAGCCATGGCATCAGTGCGCAGGATTCAACTGACATGGTCGCACCAATGAAAACTAATGCAGTGTTCTGTTGCGCGCTTCGTAGGACTGCAACATCGCGAGCGTGCCAGTAAGGGGCTTGCGGATCAGACAAAGTTTCATTCCAGTCGTCCCAGACACAGATTGCAGTTAGTTCGGCAAATGGGGCAAAGACTGCGGAGCGAGTACCGACCACAATGCTCGCAGTGCCTCTAAGAACTGAAAGCCAGTTGCGATATCTCTGGGCTGGGCCATCATCGGCTGCCAGGATTGCGACTGCTGATTTTGGGCAACCAAGTGAATGAAGAGATTCGATAACTCGATCAATTGCAGCTCGATCTGGGACAACAATGATTACGTTTCCCTGGTTCGCTGAAACTGTTACTGAATACTGCGCAAGTAATACTGCAGGGTCATCGCAACCAGTTGTGACGATGGCTCGTGGTGCTTCTCCTGCGAGAGTTCGCTTGATTAACGCAGCTCCCCCGGAATAGTCGGCCCAAGCAGCAGTCTCAATGTCTGTAATTTTTGTTACGGCCGGAAACTCTGTCGCTTCGACCGTTGCGTGTCGATTTGGAATTGCACTTCGCAATACATCGGAAAGCGTTCCGGCCTGGCGTGCCACAACTGAATTAGCAAGTACAAGGATTTCGGGAAGCAAAGCGACTTCCGGGGAAATCACATTGGTTAATGCAGTAAGCGTTCC
>CAIYGJ010000111.1 GCA_903925705.1 uncultured Actinomycetes bacterium
GGAAAAACTACGACGACATCCATGGTGACTGTTATTTTGCAGAACGCTGGGAAAGATCCCTCGTTTGTAATTGGTTCAGAAATGAATGAGTCTGGCAGTAATGCCCACCAAGGATCTAGTGAGCTTTTTGTTGTCGAAGCAGATGAAAGTGATGGCACATTTCTAGTTCTGCCAACAACGCTTGGCATCGTCACAAATGTTGAGGCAGATCATCTTAACTATTGGGGAACTTACGAAGCAGTAGAGCAAGCTTTTGTTGAATTCATTGTTGGCACTGGCGAACGCAATGGCTGCGCTGTTGTTTGTGGCGATGACCCGGGTGCAAAAATTGTTACGGAGCGCGCCCGCAAACTTGGCGCAAAAGTTATTACGTATGGTCAACACGAAGATAACGATGCAGTTCTAAAACTTCTACCGTCAGGCACAGTCGGGTCTGAGTTCACTATTTCTTATCAAGGGCAAACACATGGACCAATCAAGTTATTGGTACCAGGCGTTCACAACGCTTTAAACGCAACTGCGGCATTCATTGCAGCGCTGATACAAGGCTGTACCTCACAACAGTGTGTTGATGGACTCCAGAGTTTCACTGGTACTCATCGTCGATTTGAATTCCGTGGTGAAGTTGCAGGGGTTCGAGTGTTTGATGACTACGCTCACCATCCAACTGAGATTGATGCTGTTTTGCGCGCTGCGAGAACTGTTGTTGGTCAAGGTCGGGTCCTTGCGGCCTTTCAAGCACATCACTATTACCGCACGGCATTGTTTTCTAAAGAATTTGGACAAGCACTTGGCCTAGCCGATTTTGTTGTTGTCCTTGAGGTGTTTGCGCCGGGTGAAGAACCAATCCCTGGTGCATCAGGTAGCACTATGGCGAACAATGTTCCGTTACCACCGGAACAAGTAGTTTTCGAGCCATCATGGTCAAAGGTTCCCGGTCATCTTGTAGAACATGCCCAGCCAGGTGACATAGTTCTGACGCTTGGCGCAGGAGATATCGGAATGATGTGCCCAGAAATTCTTAACTTGCTGGATGCAAAGTAATGTCCCAAACAGTTCGCTCAGCCGCTCCCAAAAAGAATCGTAAATCAAAAGGACCATGGCTGGTCTGGTTACTAGTGATTCTTGCTGTGGTTACCTGGTGGAGTCTTTATCAATCAAAGTGGTTTACCGCCCAGGAAGTCACAATTACCGGCAACTCAAGATTGACTGTTGAACAAATTTCTGCAACTGCTGCAGTACCAATTGGAAACTCATTAATGTCAATTGATCCTGGAGTAATCTCGGATCAACTTCAGGCGCTGCCAGAAATTGAAGTTGCAACCGTTGAGCGTGGTTGGCCTCACGCAATTTTGATTACGATCACCGAGAGGACTCCAATTGCGGTGGCAGCAACTGCAAGTGGCTTCAATTTAATTGATGCCCAGGGATTAAATGCTGGAACGGTTGCAACACCGCCGGCTGGGCTTCTGGTTATTTCAGCGCAACCTGACAGCCCAGCTATGACAAATGCAATTCAAGTTCTAGCGGCTATTCCCGCAGAGTGGGCAATCACTGGATTGAGTGCCCCAACCCAGGACAGCGTTATGGCAACACTTGGTAACGGAGTGGTTGTGACGATGGGTTCTGGCGAACGCGCGGCGGACAAAGTAGAGGTTGCCAAAGCATTGATAGAGAAGGGCTATGCGGTTATCAACGTTAGTGCCCCAGATGTGCCCACTGTGAAATAGAGATACGACTGTATATTTTCGACACGCCAAGCGTAAATCACATTGTTTTCCAAGCATTGGCCGTAACTTATACCTGCTCCAAGGTGGCAAATCTTTAACGCTCTAGAAGAGGTTGAGAGTTTGCTACCAAGACACCACCAAGCTTGTCTAGAAAGGCAAACACCATGGCCGCTCCACAGAATTACTTAGCCGTTATAAAAGTTGTTGGAATTGGCGGCGGTGGCGTAAACGCGATCAATCGCATGATCGAAGCTGGCCTTAAGGGTGTCGAGTTCGTCGCCATTAATACTGACGCTCAGGCGCTTTTGATGAGTGATGCCGACGTCAAATTGGACATAGGCCGGGACCTTACCCGCGGACTTGGTGCCGGTGCTGATCCTGAAGTTGGCCGTCAAGCTGCCGAAGATCACCGCGAAGAAATCGAAGAAGTATTACGTGGCGCTGACATGGTTTTCGTTACAGCAGGTGAAGGTGGCGGCACCGGAACTGGTGGCGCACCGATTGTTGCCAAAATTGCCCGTGACATGGATGCGCTGACTATCGGTGTTGTCACTCGTCCATTTAGTTTCGAAGGCAAGCGACGCTCATCCCAAGCTGACGAAGGCGTTGACTCACTGCGCACTGAGGTCGATACGTTAATTGTTATTCCTAACGATCGATTACTTGAACTTGCGGATAACGGCATCAGTGTCATCGATGCTTTCCGCCATGCTGACTCGGTGTTACTGCAGGGCGTAAGCGGTATCACAGACTTGATTACAACCCCAGGTCTTATCAATCTTGACTACGCCGATGTGCGAAGCGTTATGAAAGATGCCGGTAGTGCGCTGATGGGTATTGGTTCTGCTCGTGGCGCCGATCGTGCGATTGAAGCTGCGCGCCAAGCAATCTCAAGTCCATTGCTTGAAGCCAGCATTGAAGGCGCCCGCGGCGTTCTTATGTCGATTGCTGGTGGTAGCGACTTAGGACTATTTGAGATCAATGAAGCAGCTCGCATGGTTCAAAGCGCAGTGCATCCAGATGCAAACATTATTTTCGGCGCAGTTATCGATGACACGCAAGGCGATCAAGTTAAGGTCACCGTTATCGCTGCTGGCTTCGATGGTGGGTCGCCTCCATCGAATCGATCGACTTCGCCAATGTCCAAAAAAGTTCTAGACGAAACTCCACTGGCTGCCGAGGTCGCAGTTGATTTGGCCCGTGATGGCGAAACGCCTTCGATTCCACTAACACCAGATTCGTTCTCAGATGGAGCTTTTGGCTCAGCTGCGGTTGCAGATGAGGACGATAACTTTGAAAATCTCTTTGGCGACGCGCCAGCAACTTCAGGTCACGGCGACGTCGACAACGATGGTGAAGATGATGGCGACTTGGACGTTCCGGATTTTCTTCGCTAGAGACTGCCGCTAACCCAAATGAATACGCAGGTCTTTGGCCGCGTTTCAATTGAAGGTATTGAGGCAATTGCACTTAATCGAACGAGTGGCACAAGCCTGCCGCCATTTGATTCGCTAAACCTCGCTTCCTACGTTGGTGACGACCCACATCACGTGACTGCAAATCTCGAAATAGCCAAGGAGCTAGTTTTAGCAAACGAAATTTCCGTTATGAATGCCGAGCATGGCAACACCGTTCATGTTGTAACTAAGCCAGGTATCGCAAACCCTGGTGATGGACTGATAACCAATCAGACTGACCTGGCCCTAGTTGCATTGGCTGCAGACTGCGTTCCGTTTGGTTTAGTGGACCCAGTTAATCGAGTAATTGCTGTTGGTCATGCTGGTTGGCGCGGAGTACTTGCAAACGTGATGCAATCGCTAGTGGATGAATTTGTAGCCAGTGGCGCCCAACTGAGTCACACTCAGGCGATCATTGGCCCAGCAATTTGTGCAAACTGCTATGAGGTTCCCGCACAACGAGTTGAGCAATTTCGGAAAGTACGCCCAGAAGCAATTTCAACTCCCAGAAATTTGGACCTAGTTGCCGGAGTTAAGTCAGTTCTGATTGGTCAAGTGGCACAGATCCACGAACTAGTTGGGTGCACTTTTGAAAATCCTGACTTATTTTCCTATCGGCGCGCAGCGGGGGAGCCAACTGGTCGCGGTGGTCTTGTCATTGCAATGAGTAACTTTGCAAAACAAAATGGCAATGAGTAATTTTTAGATCCCGAACTCATAGAGTGGTCAGCATGGATCGACGCCTGGAACTACAAACCAATTTGCAGGAAGTGGAACGCGATATTGCTGATGCATGTATTGCCGCAAATCGAAATCGTGATGACGTCACCTTAATCGCCGTAACCAAAACTTGGCCTGCTAGTGATGTCGACCTACTCGCTGGTTTAGGGGTCACAGACGTTGGCGAGAATCGCGATCAAGAAGCTAAGCCAAAGCACGAGGAAGTCCAAGCTAAAAATTTGATTTGGCATGCAATTGGTCAACTCCAAACTAATAAAGCAAAAAGTGTTGCTGCCTGGGCAGACGTCGTGCACAGCGTAGATCGAACAGATTTAGTCACTGCGCTTACGAAGGCCGTAGTTGGTAGACAGGCGCCCCTTGGCGTTTTGATCCAGATAAATCTCGACCCAAATCCAACTGAAAATCGGGGCGGCGTGTTACCCGGTGAATTAATGGAACTTGCTTCACTGATTTCTAGTTGCGATGGATTGAAACTTCGGGGTGTTATGGGAGTTGCTCCGCTGGCTGGAGATGACGACTTGGCATTTTCGAAATTGCAAGGATATTCCAACCAGATCCAAAGCTCGTTTCTAGATGCAAATTGGATCTCGGCAGGCATGAGCGGTGACTTTGCCACCGCCTTGAAATATGGCGCGACACACCTTCGAATTGGCTCATCTATCCTCGGAAATCGGGGTTTTCAAGGGTAAGTTCGTATTACTTACCCCTGCAAGGAGCGAACAACATGGCTAATGCAATGCGAAAAATGGCTGAATACCTTGGCCTTGTCGATGGCGGCGAATACGCCGATGAATTTGGAACATATGCCGATGCCGAACTTCAAGGCTACGAAGAACAGTCTCCGTTGCGCCCGGTCATGGCAACACCTTCATACAGCCACGTGAGTGAGACCCCTCAGACTTCATACGTTGCTCCGGCTCGTACTGCAGCGCCACTTGCTGATGTTTACCGCATTACAACTTTGCACCCAATCACTTACAACGATGCGCGTCGAATTGGTGAGGAGTTCCGCTCCGGTACTCCAGTAATCATGAACTTAAGTGACATGGACGAAGCAGATGCGCGTCGCATCGTCGATTTTTCGGCAGGTCTTGCATTTGGACTTCACGGCAGCATCGAAAAGGTAACTAAGGGAGTCTTCCTTTTGTCACCGGCAAATGTTGACATTGGCGCTGCTGCTCGTGCGCAGCTGCGTGAAGATCCATTCTTTAACCAGAGCTAAAACGTCTTTATCGTGACTTCAGTTGCAGCAATAATTTCGTCACTTTTAAATCTTTATGTCTTAATCTTGATTGCCAGATTAGTGCTGGAATACGTCGCAATGTTTGCCAGGGACTGGCGTCCAAAAGGCCCATTATTGCTACTTTCGGAAACTGTTTATACCCTTACCGATCCGCCACTAAAGGCAATTCGTAGAGTGGTTCCAAATTTGAGAATCGGCAGTGTTTCGCTAGATCTTTCCTTCATAATCTTGCTGTTCGCAATTTCGATTACCCGAGGAATCTTGGCTTCGGTCTAGAATCGAAATTGTCCGATTTTAGGGCCTGCAACTTCCCCTTAAAAACCCCAGAAACAACGGTTTGGGTTTCACTTTCTGCGGTTTTATCCCTAATCTAGAAGGCACGGGGTTAGGGATGTATCAACAATCTCGGACATTATTCAAGACGGAAGGTTTTCATTATGGCTTTGACGCCTGAAGACGTGCGTAACAAGCAGTTCACTACAGTTCGATTCAAAGAAGGTTATGACCTTGATGAGGTCGATAATTTCCTAGATGAAATCGAAGAGTCACTGTCTGCTGTAACACGTGAAGCAGAAGACCTGCGCGCAACAGCCAAAGGCGAAGTGCCGGAATCAATCCGCGAAGAGATTCGTTCACTTGGTGACGAGAATGCGCGCCTAAAGAGTGAGTTGGATCAAGCCGCTAAAGCTCTTCAAGACTCAGATGCTCGAGTTGGTGTCTCCGATGACACCGCTGCAAGTGAAGAAGCACTTAAGAATTCTCAAGCTCGCGTCAACGAACTTGAACTTCAACTTTCAAATGCTCAATCAGAATTGGCTTCCAGCCTGGCTGCAGCATCAGAACTTAAAGACCAGCTTTCAGTATCGCAATCTGAAGGTGTTGCAGCCGCAGCTACTGCTGCAGTATCTGCATCACCAGCAGAGCAAGGATTGGCATCAGTGCGCATCCTCGAACTAGCTCAGCGCACCGCTGATGAAGCTGTTGCCTCAGCTCGAATTGAATCCGAGCAGTTGCTGGGTGCGGCTAAGTCCACATCTGAAGAACTTGTTAGCCAGGCAAAGGCCAACGTGGCAAACATCACCCGTGAGTTTGAATCACAGCGCGTTGCGATGGAGCGTCGAGTTGAAGAACTTCGCGCCTACGAACGCGAATACCGTGGTCGCCTACGCAGCTACCTAGAGGGCCAGCTTCGTGAACTTGAATCAAAGAACATCAGCGGTGACCGTCAGGTAACCGAAGATTAAGAATTAACAAAAAGAAGGCCTGGGATTTTCCCAGGCCTTCTTTTTGTGCAGTTACGCTTTTGCAATCAAAACCTTTAGACCAAGTTCCTCGTCACTCGCGGTTGGATTCGAAACCGATCCTTGCGACCATGTGGTGGCTAAGACTTCACTTGCAACCAATTCAGCATGTGAGGTCAGTGCCGAGATCGTAGTTTCGTTATCTGAATCCCAAGTAACGACAATTCGATCGCTGATGTCTAGTCCTGTTGACTTACGTGCATCCTGAATTAATCGAGTCACATCTCGAGCAATGCCTTGGCCAATCAATTCCGGAGTCAGAGCTAAATCAAGTGCCAGTGATTCACCAGAGTCACTGGCTACGGTCCAGCCTTCGCGTGGGACTTCAGTGACTACAACATCATCTGGGCCAATCTCATACTCCACTCCCGAGGCAAGAACTTTTGCCGAACCGGAACGCAGTGCTTCAACTAAGGCATTTGCATCGGCCGCAGCTACGGCAGCCGCGATCTCTGGTGTGCTCTTGCCAAATCTGGCGCCAAGGGTTTTGAAGTTAGCCTTAAGGCTGACATCAACTAACTCACCAGTTCCAGACAGGCTTTCCAAACTAAGGACATTTACTTCATCCCTGATCTGCGCCTGCAGACCTTCTGGCAAAGCATCCCAACCAGGCGCAGCTACCAGTGCACGTTGCAGTGGCTGACGAGTTTTAACACCAGATGCAGCGCGTGCCGATCTGCCAAGTTCAACCAAGCGACGAGTCAAATCAACCTGATCTCGCAAGGTATCGCTGATCTGATCGTCTGACCATTGCGGCCAAACGCTTAAGTGCACTGATTCAATTTCTGAAGTAGTGTACAAATCTTGCCAAACGCGTTCCGTTATGAAAGGTGTGAATGGAGCCATAACCTTAGTCACAACTTTTAAGCAGTGGTGCAAAGTGCTTAGCGCGGCATGATCTGCATCCCAGAATCGCCGACGCGAACGACGCACATACCAGTTACTCAAATCGTCGACGTACTCTGCAATAAAACGTCCAGCCCGCTGGGTATCAAATTGCTCAAGCGCTTGGTCAACATCTCGAGCTAGGCGAGTGGCTTGTGAAACCGCCCATTGATCTAGATCGGTGAGTCCATCCAATGAAGCGGTACTGCTATCCCATTCACCTGCCCGAGCATAGAGACTTTGGAATGCAACAGTGTTCCAGTAGGTAAGAAGTGTTTTTCGAACAACTTCGGCAATCGTGCCGTGTCCCACGCGGCGCGCGCTCCATGGCGATCCACTAACTAACATGAACCAACGAAGCGCATCAGCGCCATGCTCATCCATCAAGCCGATCGGTTCCAGCACGTTACCTAAATGCTTACTCATTTTTCGGCCATCTTCGTCAAGAATGTGACCAAGACATAACACGTTTTCGTAAGACGATTCTTCAAAAACTAAAGTTCCAATTGCCATGAGTGTGTAGAACCAACCACGTGTTTGATCGATTGCTTCACAAATAAAGTCTGCTGGGTAGCTCGCCTCAAAAGTTTCCTTGTTGTTTTCTGGGTATCCCCATTGTGCGAATGGCATCGCGCCGGAGTCATACCAACAGTCGATGACTTCAGGAACGCGCGTGGCCGTGCCACTGCACTCAGGACAGGCAAATGTAACGTCGTCTACGAATGGACGATGTGGATCAATAGTTAATGATTCATCCCCGGCTAGTTTTGCGAGTTCAGTTCGTCCACCAACACAAGTTAAATGATTTTCTTCACAACGCCAGATTGGAAGTGGCGTGCCCCAATAGCGATTACGAGACAGTGCCCAGTCGACATTGTTGTTTAGCCAATCACCAAAACGTCCAGCTTTAATCGTGTCTGGGAACCAATTAGTTTTTTCATTCTGCGCAAGGAGCTGGTCCTTAATTTCAGTTGTTTTGATGTACCAAGAAGGTTGTGCGTAATAGATCAATGCAGTGTGACATCTCCAGCAATGCGGGTAGGAGTGTTCGTAAGGTAGGTGCCGAAACAGCAAACCCTTTTCTTGGAGCAGTTCAACTAGACGTGGATCAGCTGTTTTGAAAAATACTCCTGCAACTTCGGGGATGTCTGAGTCAAATGTTCCATTTGGCAGAACCGGATTAACCACCGGCAAACCGTAAGAGCGGCAAAGCGCAAGATCCTCAGCGCCAAAGGCAGGTGCTTCATGCACAACTCCGGTGCCGTCTTCAGTGGTAACGAAGTCGGCTAACAAAACAGTGTGCACAGGAGCATCAGTTTCTGGGAAAGTGACCCAATCAAATGGGCGCTGGTATCCAGTACCTTCCAAGTCTCGACCTTTAATGGTTTCTAAAACTATTGAGTCTTCTCCAAGAACTTTTTCGCGCAAGGCTTCTGCCACCACAAGGTATTCACCATCAGCAGTTTGCGCGACAACGTAATCAACTTCAGCATTTACTGCAGCGGCGGTATTTGAGATCAAAGTCCACGGAGTCGTCGTCCAGATAAGTAACGAGACGCCAGAATATTTCTCCACAAGGGGACCAGTTGTGACGGGGAAGCGAACATAAACAGATGCGTCAACTACATCTTCGTATCCTTGGGCCAATTCATGATCAGATAACCCAGTGCCACAACGCGGACAATATGGTGAAACGCGGTGATCTTGGACCAAAAGCCCTTTGTCAAAGATTCTCTTTAGGCTCCACCAAACACTGTCAATGTATTTTTCATCCATAGTCCAGTAGGCCTGGTCCATGTCAACCCAATAGCCCATTCGGGAAGTCATGTTTTCAAATTCATCAACATGGCGAAGCACGGACTCTTTACAGCGCGCGTTGAATTCCGCAATGCCGTACTTCTCGATGTCTTGCTTACCGGTGAAACCTAATTCTTTTTCTACTGCAAGTTCAACGGGTAAGCCGTGGCAATCCCATCCAGCTTTACGCGGAACATTAAAACCCTTCATAGTGCGATAGCGCGGGAAGATGTCCTTGAATACCCGTGCCTCTACGTGGTGAGTACCCGGCATGCCGTTTGCGGTAGGAGGTCCTTCATAAAAAACCCAACGAGGTCCGTCGCTAGTTCGGGCTAGTGATTTGTGAAAGATGTCATTGTCTTTCCAAAACGAAAGCACATCGTGCTCCATCGCTGGAAGATCAATTTTCGCGGGTACATCGCGGTATGCCATCAGTTTTCCTCATCGCTTGCAGTTATCTTGTCGTCAAACATCAAAGTCTTTTGATGACTCTGATTTCAAGGGACGAGATGATTTTTACGCCATTCCCGCGGTACCACCCTTGTTGACTTTGCATATGCGACTTAGCAACGTGCGAAATCCACTTAAGTTTTAGTCAACTGCTCGTTCTACTTGGCCTAACTCCAAAAACTAGATCCTTGAGGCTAATCCTTGGAAATGGCCGTTCTTCGAGGCAACTCAGAAGTGATATTGCACAAAACAACACCTTTTTGGGCTTACACCGTCCCCAATTCGCTGATTTGGTGCTGTTGGCTGCGCAATGTGTCTTCATCATCGTTTTGCCGACTAATAATAAAGATTAGTGGGAAAGCCCCCCGAATCCCATTTTCTTGGGTCTTGCTGGGTCGTCAAGCTGATAACCAAAATTTGCACTGTTCGTAGTTAGTCCGCTGGCATCGCTAGAAAATCCCAAAATATTGGGCAAAATTGCACTAATTAGCGTTTTAACGTACCTTCTATCGGGCATCATCTAAGGGACTCGGTAGAGTCTAGGGACTTAGTCGATAAAAATAAGGGCTTAACTAAAGGGGAATACCATGGCTGCGAAACCAGCTAAGAAAGCGCCAACTAAGGCAACTGCCAAAAAGGCTGCGCCAACTAAGTCCTCAGCTAAAAAAGCCCCTGCCGCCAAAAAGGTTGCGACCAAAAAGGCTGCGCCAGCCAAAAAAGCC
>CAIYGJ010000112.1 GCA_903925705.1 uncultured Actinomycetes bacterium
CCAGCTGCAAACCGTAAGTCCCTAACAGCTCGTCTAGTTCCTGCATCAGCAGCAATGATCATCCTTGGTTACCCAGGTGAAGTTTCTGCAAACATGGGAACAAAGGCAACTTTTGGTGCACTTTCTTCAATTCCGTTCTTGTACATCCTTTACATCTTGTTCGTAGAGTTGACCAAGACACTAGAAACACAGCCATCTGAAGTTGCAGCAACAGTCAAGCGTCTTCGCTTGTTACTTATTGCAACTTGGGGTGTCTACCCAATCTCGTACCTACTGCCACTAATTGGCGTCGAAGGCGGAAACGCATTCGTTGGTCGTCAGGTCGGTTACACCGTTGCTGACATCCTTGCCAAGTGTCTCTTCGGTCTGACAATCTACAAGATTGCTCGCCTAAAGAGCGCAGCAGATGACTCATCATATGCAGCATCTGAAGGCGTACATTAATAATTAATAAGTAAAAACCCCCTAGCTGAAAAGCTAGGGGGTTTTTACTTGCCTTAAGTTAGAGAGTCGATCAGAGTGCCTTGCAGGTAGGTCAAGTAGTTGTAAAGGTGAATGCCAGGTTCATCGGCATCGAAATCTGTATCCATTTCATCGGTGATTTCAAGCCTTGTGCCAAGAACTAGACGTAGGTCATTTAGGGCCTTGAGCCAATCTTGAGCCTGCTGCCCAGTGATACTGGACTTACCTTTCCAGTCTTTTAAAGTCTCCTGAGCAACCGAGAGTGCCGTTACTTTTTGGGCTCTTAGGTCTTGTTCAGTAAACCTTCGAAAATCCGCACTGGCGTGCTCATCGTCGGAATAGCCATCTGGGAAAAGTCTGGCTAATGCTGGGTCTTCAGAGATTTGAGTAGAGCCGCTCATGTTCAGCATCTTCGCCAGTGGGTCCACTCCCAATTCATTTTCAGGGTCTTCTAGTAGCTCCCACATCTGTTCGAACAACTGCGACAAAACACCAAGCTCTGCATCATCAAGTTTTAAGGTGAGCTTTCCGCCGATTCCAGTTTTAAACACTTAATCGTCCTTTTGCAAGGTTGCCCAGAGACCGTAGGAGTGCATTGCAGCCACATCCCGCTCCATCTCTTCCCTAGTGCCAGAGCTGACAACCGCCCGGCCTTTTTCATGCACGTCAAGCATCAAGAGTTCAGCTTTTGGTTTGTCGTATCCGAAGTAGCTTTGGAAAACATAGGTAACGTAAGTCATCAGATTTATTGGGTCATTCCAAACCAAAGTAATCCATGGCAGATCCGTCAATAGGTCGATTGCCAAGTCTTCGACAGGCATTGCGCTCATAGCTTTAGTCTCTCACGCAGAAATGCTGGGTCAATACATAAATCAGGGGCTAGTCCATAATCGGACTAGCCCCTGATTTGGATTACGCTTTGTTACTTCTTGGCAAGACCACGAAGCTGGAATGATGCAACGATTTCCATTACACCCAAGATGATCAAGAAGAATGCCATTACCTGAGTAACAGTAATCAATGATGCGATTGGGTTGTTGATGGTGATAACACCGGCAATCAAAGTGATGATTCCCATGAAGATTGCCCAACCGCGGCCAGGAACTCCCTTTGATGCTAGACCTGCAACGAATTCAGCCATACCTCGGAAAATAAAGGTAATACCCATAAAGAGTGCGGCTAGCTGGGCATCTTTAACAATTCCACCGTTAAAGAAAATAACGGCCAAAATGATGGAAAGTGAGCCACTGATAATCATCAGGACTTTACCTGAGCCATCAGTGTCATCTGCTATCGCGCGGACAATTGTTCCGATACCGCTAAATAGAAGCCAGATTCCAAACAGCATTACAAGTGTTGCGGTCGCTGAAACTGGATTGTTTAACGCCATAACGCCAACAACCATGGAAAGGATTCCAAGTACTAGTAGAAGCCACCACTTCTTGCCAAATGCCATCATGGCATCTTGTGGGGACGAGGTATTTACTGTCATTTTTTTCTCCCGTAAATTAGGTCTTCACCAAAATTTTAGGGGTGAAATGTCGCTTTCCGTTGGATTTGAGGGATGAACAACAATGCGCTTAAGGCTACAAATACACAGAAAATCCAAATAGTCACAAAAGTTTTACTCTCAATTCCATTTTGAACACTGGCATGTGCCAAAACTGAACCAGCAATAGCAGTTGCGATAATCACTCCGAACGAATCCGACATTTGAAGTGAGGCGCTGTGTTTTGCGTGCTCCTCCTCCGGAGATTGATCAAGCATCAAAACTCCTAGCGTCGGGAAGCACAAACCCATTCCGAACGCTGCAATTCCCCAGGTAAGACTCGCCAACAAAGCCGAAGCTGTGATGCTGATTGGTGCAAAAACTGCCACCGGAGTCAAGGCAATTCCGAGTGAAGTAAGTATGACACCCACAAACAAAACTTGCTGTCTTGAATACTTAAGTTTGTGACTACCTTGCCACCAAGAACCAGCAAACCAAGTTACGGTTGCTGCGGTTAACACGCCACCAGAAAGTGCGACCGATGAACCTCTAATTTCTTGCAAAGCAAGCGGTACGTAGATTTCAGCAGCGAAGAATGCTCCGGCAATTACTCCTCGCATTCCAACCACTGCTGGGATACCTTCACCCATTCGAAGAAAGCCATCAGGCATCAATGCTTTAGTTGACCAGGCAGTTACACCGAGTGAAGCAATAAAAATTGCTGCAATCAATGCAGGACTCCACCTACCAACATGAGAAGCCCCAGCTTGAAAAACGGAAAGGGCAGCAATTGCAATTAGTACGGATGTGATTTGAAGTTTTGCGTCAGTTCTAATTGGCGTTGGCACAAATGGCATTCGCTGCAACTCTGGAACCAAAAGCATGATTGGGCCGATTAAAAGTATTGGCACAATCCAAAAAGTCATTCGCCAGGACGACACTTCAACCAATAACCCGGCCAGGCCAGGGCCAATCAATCCTGGCACTACCCAGGCACCGGCAAGCATTCCGATCGCTTTGGCTCGCAATACTTCAGGGTACATGCGTCCGATGACAACGTACATAGTCACTAGATCAATTCCCATCGCAAAACCTTGAATTGATCTTCCAAGAGTTAGGACAGCGAGGTTTGGTGCAAAACCGGCCACTATGGATCCAATAGCCAAGGCAACGACGGCGAAAATTACAACTCGAGCTAACCCAATTTTGTTTGCCCAGAGACCTGCAAAAGTCATGCCAAGTAGTGAAGCCATGGTGAAGCTGGTAAATGCGACTGCATAATTACTAATTGCATTTAAGTCGGCGGCGGCAACCGGCATGACTGCTCCAATTGCAATTCCTTCGAATCCGAAAACACTGACCAGGGCAACGATGCCAATGCTAAGTCGCCGGTATTCAGGAGCCCAAGGCGAAAGCGTCATTCGGACTTGTCGCTGTTATCGCCACCAGTTGGCAAGCCTTCAAAAATTGCCTTGCACTGCGGACAAACTGGAAACTTGCCTGGATCGCGATTTGGAATCCACACTTTTCCACACAACGCCACAACTGGTGCGCCCATGACTGCGCTCTCGACGATCTTGTCCTTTTGAACATAATGCGCAAAGCGCTCGTGATCTCCGGCCTCTACTTGCTCTTCGACGCGTTCATCGACAAGCAAGCCACCTTCGGTTCGAGTTTCGCGAATTTCATCAGCCATGAGCCCTACCTTAACAAACTCACGTGTCCTTGAAACTTCGAAAGGAAAACCTAAACCAAGGAATTCAAGCGAGCCTTGAGGTCGGCCAATTCG
>CAIYGJ010000113.1 GCA_903925705.1 uncultured Actinomycetes bacterium
CGCGAGCAAGCAATCCCAGGAACCTGCATCGCGATCACTCTTGAAGGTCGTCGAGCCTTGCTGGTCGAGGTCCAGGCACTGACTACAACCAGTCCAGGCAACAATCCAATGCGTCGCACTACTGGATTTGATAACGCTCGCGCAGCCATGTTGATTGCAGTCACGGAACGGGCGGCAAGGCTAAAACTGTGGGATAAAGACGTATATCTAGCCACTGTTGCTGGCGCAAAGATTTCCGATCCAGGCGCCGATCTGGCTATGTGTCTGGCAATTACCTCTGCTGCAAGAGATGCGGCTTTGCCGATTGATCTTGTAGCCATCGGCGAAGTGGCGCTCAGCGGTGACGTTCGACCAGTTCCTGGCATGAATCAGCGGTTGAGCGAAGCTGCCCGAATTGGTTTCAAGACTGCGCTGGTGCCAAAAGGCACCCGACTGCCATCTGGGGTCAAAGGTCTTCGATTGATCGAAGTTGGTTCGCTGGCAGATGCGGTTAACGCAATCTGAATTTCCTGACCAATACTGGGAAATAGTAAGCATCGGCCGTAGACTCATCACAACTCCAGTGAGAAAGTATGGTCGTGGCAACCAAAGAGCAAGTTAACTCTGCTGAATTATTGAGATCTGTTTTGGCACAAGTTGCCCCCGGCACTGAACTGCGTGACGGATTAGAACGCATTCTGCGCGGTAACACTGGCGCCTTGATTGTGTTGGGCCAAGACAAAACAATTAACACCATCAGTAGCGGTGGGTTTGATGTGAACATTGATTTCACAGCCACTCGACTTCGCGAACTTGCAAAAATGGACGGCGCAGTTATCTGTGATCGTGATGCAACAAAAATTGTTTCTGCCGCAGTTCAATTACTTCCAGATCCCGCGATTCCAACTAATGAACAAGGTACTCGACATCGAACAGCTGATCGTGTTTCACGACAATCAAACTTGCCCGTCATCAGTGTAAGTAAATCGATGCGAATCATCGCGCTTTACCTTGATGGTCGACGCTACGTTTTGGAAGATTCTGCAACCATTCTTTCTAAAGCAAATCAGGCGTTGGCAACTTTAGAGCGTTACCGCGCACGATTGGATGAAGTTGCAGGTTCGCTTTCCACTATGGAAATTGAAGACTTAGTAACAACCAGAGATGTGGCAACTGTCGTTCAGCGTCATGAAATGGTTCGCCGTATTTCAAGTGAAATTTCTGCATACGTCGTTGAACTCGGAACCGATGGTCGTTTGCTATCCCTTCAGCTTGAAGAATTAGTTTCTGGCACGGCTGCCGACCTTGGCTTCATTGTTCGGGACTACATGCCACCTGGTGGGCGAAAAGCCAATAAAGCCGAGGGAATTCTGGATGTAATTGCAGAACTTGATGCGGCATCACTACTGGATGTTTCGAACATCGCTGCAGCAATTGGACTACCAAGTGACACCGAGTCTCTAGATAACACGGTGCATCCACGAGGTTTCCGATTGCTAGCAAAGGTGCCACGACTTCCAGAGCAAATCTTTGAAAACTTAATTCAACACTTTGGCAGCTTACAAAACTTGCTGTCTGCATCTGCTGAAGAACTTCGCGATGTTGAAGGTGTTGGCGAAACTCGGGCACGTGCAATTCGCGAAAACTTGTCTCGAGTTGCTGAAGCTAGCTTGCTTGAACGC
>CAIYGJ010000114.1 GCA_903925705.1 uncultured Actinomycetes bacterium
TTACGACGAATCAATTGAGTTCTTGTAACGGATTCAACATGAATTGAAATCGCAACCTTGATCTTGTCAGTTAGCTGTTCTAGCTCATGCAACAACGCCTGATCTGACTTGGCGACAATACTTTCGCGCTCAGCGAGCATCATTCCCAGTGCTCCAGATAAAACACTCTCAGCACTGGATCGGTCTTCAATGTCTGCACTACGAGCTTGATACGCACTCGCCGTAAGCAACAACGATGTTGCTGGATCTGTAATTGCACTTCTGGAAACTTCTAGTGCGATCGCCGCTCTACGTTGCAGCAATGAATCAAGAGTCGCCCAACTAGTTTCGACGCGATGATGCAATCGATCAAGTCGGCTGGCCGAGAAACTTAAGTACCAAAAAATGAGAATCGCTAGCCCTACGAAAAGCAAGATGTTTCTCATGATTAATCCCGTCCCAAAAATCTCGACCAAGGACGATTATCTGAGGTAAGCGAAACTTTTTCACCTTTGACCATTGCTAGTTCATAAACTTCAAAAATCTCTTCGCCCACTTGGCTCCAGTCAAATCTTTGAGCGTGCTTGGCGCCGGCTGTAGCTAAATCTTTTCTCTTTTGATCATTACGCAATAGATCAATAATAACTTTGGCCAAATTTTCTGGATTCTCTGATTCAAAGAGTGCCCCAAATTCTCCATTACCTAAGACATCAGCAAACGCAGGAATGTTGCTTGCAACCACAGCCGCTCCCCCAGCCATTGCTTCAGCCAAAATAATTCCGAAAGACTCACCGCCAGTATTTGGCGCGATATAGAGCGAAACACTTGCTAAGAAGTCGGCCTTATCCTCTTCGCTGATCTTGCCCAAGAATTCAACTCGATCTCGAAGTTGCGGATCTACTTTCTCCAAAACTTCCTCACTATCACCAGGCCCAGCAATTAGTACGCGAATATCTGGAATGAAACGCGAAATGATCGGCAGCGCATCTAGTAATACCGGCAATCCTTTTCGGTCTTCTTCGAATCTTCCTAGGAAGCCGATTGTGTTGCCTTGCCACTCACCGTGTGCTGAACCGTCACGATAATTATTCGCATAAATTCCGTTTGGAATCACTATTGCATCGGTTTCTAGGTGCGCCGTTAAAGTTAAACGCGCAGACTCACTTACGGCAATGCGAGCTGAAAGTTTCTCAATAACCGGCTCTAATATCGGTCCAATAGCAACTATTGCCTTTTGATACTTGGCGGCCGCGTGAAAAGTTCCAACCATTGCTCCTTCGCCTGCCCAGCAAGCGAGCAAAGATAATGACGGAATTGCGGGTTCATGTAAGTGCAGCAAGTCGAAGTTGCCTTCGTGAATCCAACTGCGCACTCGGCTGTTCGCGACGACTCCAAACAGAACCCGAGCGACTGCACCGTTGTATGGGATCGAGACCGCACGACCTGCGCTTACAACGTAATCAGGCAGATCTTCATGCTCGGTTGCCGGCGCTAATACTTCAACGTGATGACCATTATTGATAAGGAATTCAGCTAAATCGCGAATATGGTTTTGAACTCCACCAGGTACATCCCAACTATAGGGACAGACAATTCCGACTCTTAATTTGCGATTGATCATGAGCGCTCCACAAAATCGCCATCAACCCAAATACGTTGCAACATGTGCCAATCTGCTGGGTGCTGCGTAATGCCGGACGCGAAATTGTCGGCACATAATTGCACTGTCTTAGCTACTTGCTCGCTTTCAGTTTCGCCACTTGCAATCTCCACTTTTCGAAACTCGATATGAATTCCGGAAGCAGTGTAAGAAACAAAAGCGGTGATTAAGTCTGCGCCAGTTCGCAGTGCCAATAGCGCAGGACCGGCAGGCATGCGTGCTATGCCATCGAAGAATTTCACATCGATACCACTTCGGGACAGATCACGATCGGCTACTAGGGCAACAAGTTTTCCTTCACGTAATCGACTGGCCAATGTACCCATAACTCGACCATCAAGAGGTAATGCTTCCATGCCTATTGATTGGCGATATTCAAGAAATTTCTGAAACAACTTTTCGGGCTTTAAACGTTCAACAACCGTAACCAGCGGAATTCCTAGGCTGCAAAAGTACGAACCGGCATGATCCCAATTTCCAGCGTGTGGCAAGGCAACTACAACACCACGCTTGCTGCGCACTGGTTCTAGAAGTAACTCGGCATCATTAATTGTGACGGTGGATTGAATCCGTGCGCTGCTCCAATCAGGTGACCGAAACGTGTCACACCAATATCGTAAATAAGAGCGCATACCTGCTTTAGCCAAGGTTCGTAATTCATTAGTTGAAAGTTCGGGAACAACGCGCCGCAAATTGCTTTCTAACCGACTAAAACTTTTCCCGTTCTTTGCACTAGCTCGATCCGCCACAAAACTAAATAAGCGATAAGCACTCTTCTCGGGCAGCCAACGAACAATCCGCCAGCCCGCGAAGTAAGCGACTGCTGATAAATCTTCAACCTTCATTATTTGGTTGCTTTCCGGACTATACGCAAACGTTGCAACACGGTAAAGACACTTGCCAGCGCTAAAGCCCAGACACCTACGGTCAA
>CAIYGJ010000115.1 GCA_903925705.1 uncultured Actinomycetes bacterium
CCAACTGATGAGTTTTTGATTCATGGAGATGTGATGGTTGATACCGATGTAGATGCAGAGATCGCAGCTATGTACGAAAACATGATGGCAAACGATTTCATGATGGTTGAGGAAGATTAATGATTGGTGTAGACACCAACATATTGCTTAACGCCGTTCGAACTTATGAAAAAAACCACGAAGTAGCTAAGCAAACGCTTGAAGCAATACTTTCAAATAAAGAAGCAGTTGCATTCACAGACATTGTGATTTTTGAATTTATCGCTCAGGTAACCAATCAATCAGATCCTTCGAAAGCTTTGACAACCTCCCAAGCAATTGCCCAAATGGAAAACTGGCTTTCATCACCAGGGACTCAAGTGATTAGAAACAGTGACAAAGATTTCACCACTTTTGCGCGCCTGTGTGCTGAGTCAGGCAGGACTGGTCAAAATATTTTTGATGTGCAGGTCGCAGCCATTTGTATCGATAACGGCGTCACTGAGTTTGTTACCGGTGACAAAGGTTTCGAAAAATTCACAGAACTGCGCATCCGCAATCCGTTTGCTGCGTAATTGTCAAAAAACAGCTGGCGCTCCCCTTTTCGGAAAGCGCCAGTTGTTTTTAGTTGTTTAGAGTTTTTGACTACTTCTTCATTGCATCGCCAGCAGGCGCATCGCTCTTGCGATGAGCACCACTTACGAGCATGTAGACCAGGCCAACGCCGATGACGATAAGTACTTCAACTAGCACGATGTAGTTATCGACGAACGAGCCGCCTTCGATGCCATAGGACTTAAGCATCAAGTAGATCGCAAACAAGCCATAAGCAAGGGCCAGGATGTTAACCAGCATGCCGGCTCCACCCATGGTCCACTTACCTGCAGGCGTCCAGCCACCCATGCGAGCGCGCAATGCAGCAAGCACAACCATCTGGAATGCGATGTAGATACCAACGGAAGCAAATGCCACTAGGCGGAAAATTCCACCTGGCAAGAACAAGTCGGTCAATACAAAGATGATCGGCAATGCTGCTGCTGTCATAAGTGCAGTAGGAGCCATACCGGTCTTTGGGTTCATCTTAGAAAGTGACTTCTGCGCAAAGATCATTCCATCGCGAGCGTATGAGTAGATCAAGCGGCTAGCAGCTGCCTGAAGACTCAATGCACATGAGAAGAATGAAACAACAACGATTGCCATGATCGCGCGAGATCCGCCGGTGCCAAACGCCTCATTCAAGGACTGACCGATTGGGTCTGCGTTCTCGCCGCTGATTACTGCGCCAATGTCAGCAACCGAAAGAATCAATGCATAAGTGATGAACAGGGATGCTGCGCCACCGATGTAAAGAGTCATTCGCATTGCTCGTGGAATCACAATTCCAGGATTTGCAACTTCTTCAGCTACGTCGCCGCAAGCTTCGAAGCCGTAGTAAAGATACAAACCAATAAGTGCTGCGCCCATGAAGGCGGTTGTGTAGCTTGTGCCACCAGCTGTGATTGATGAAGTATCAAAGATCACGCCAAATGATTGTTCGCGATGAGTAGTTAACAAAACAACGCCAACAATTAATGCGCCAACTAATTCAGCAACGAAACCAAAGAAGGCAACGCGACCCAGTAGTTTGGTGCCACCGAAGTTAATTGCGGTAACGATCAAGATCAACGCGATTGCCAATGTGATGGTCAAGTTCTGGCTTGATTCCATTCCCAGGAAGCCTGCGATGAATGGACCTGCGCCATAAGTAACTGATGCGATAGTTGCGATCAAGGCAAAGCCATAGACCCAACCGGTCATCCAGGCATATCCCTTACCCCAGAGCCTTCGCGCCCATGGGTAAACGCCGCCAGCAATTGGATACTGCGAAACTATCTCGCTAAAGACCAATGCGACTAGGAACTGGCCGATGCCACAAATTGCGATCCACCAGAACATTGGTGGGCCGCCAGCTGCTAGAGCTAGAGCAAAGAGGCTGTAGACACCCACAACAGGTGAAAGGTAGGTGAAGCCAAGTGAGAAGTTTTGCCATAAAGTCATGTCTCGCTTAAATTCCGAC
>CAIYGJ010000116.1 GCA_903925705.1 uncultured Actinomycetes bacterium
CCAGTTAAGTACCACCAATCTGGTCCAAGGGTTAAGGCACTAACCCCATTTGCACCTGGTTGTTCGTTCTCAGAAACTATGCAGTCCGCATTGTTGCGCGCAACTTCGCCCACTCTTGTGGGGAGCACAAGTCCTAATGCAGCAACTACCGATAGGAACGCTGCTGAATCTGGATCTACTCGCAGATCAAAGCCAGGAGTGAATGGAACTTCTTGAATCAGCACCGCTTTATTAGCGTCACCATGTTTTGCGCCACCCAGTGGGCTTTTTGCAAATTCCAGATTAACCGTCACGACGTGTGTTCTCCTTATCAACAAATACTGAATCGGTGATTACGCCGGTAACGACGCGATCAGCCATTGGAATTGCAATCTTTTCGCCCTTGCGAGCTAGACCGTTAGCAACAAGTGCAAGTGCAAACGAGCGCCCAAGTGCGGCAGAGTCATAAGAACTTGTTATGTATCCAATGTGCTTAATAGGTGGTGCGGTATTCGCGTCGGCGCCAGCAACTATGTAGGCACCTTCGGGGATTACATAGTTGCCATCATCAGCCAGAATTCCAACTAATTGGTGACGACCTTCGCGAGCTGTGTCTGCCCGACTAAATGAACGCTTACCGATGAAGTCATCTTTCTTCTTGGAGACGATCCAATTCATATCCAAGTCATCTGGGGTTTGAGTTCCATCAGTTTCTTGGCCAACGATTACGAATCCCTTTTCAGCGCGAAGTACGTGCATAGATTCAGTACCGTATGGCGTGATGTTTAAGTCAGCACCCTTTGTCATAACTGATTCCCAAATGTGTAGTCCATAGATTGCCGGCACGTTAATTTCGTAGGCAAGTTCACCAGAGAACGAAATGCGCGCGATTCGAGCTGGGACGCCAGCAACGTCAGCATGCTTGTTTTCCATGAAGGCAAACGCTTCGTTAGAAACATCTAATGATGGGGCCAAACGCTTCATCAATTCACGACTCTTTGGACCCACAATTGCAACTGTTGAAATCTGTTCAGTAACCGATGTGCAGTAAACCTCAAGATGTGGCCATTCCGTTTGTAGCCATTCTTCAAGCCAGTCAAGAACCTTGGCGGCGCCACCAGTTGTGGTAGTCATTAACCAGTGGTTCTCGCTGATGCGAGTAGTAACACCGTCGTCAAAGACCATGCCATCAATGCCACACATCAAGCCATAACGACTCATGCCGACTTTCAAAGTCGAGAACATGTTCGTGTAGATCAGATCCAAGAACTGACCAGCGTCTTTTCCTTGAATGTCGATCTTGCCAAGAGTTGATGCATCCATTACGCCAACACCATCACGGACTGCAGCACATTCGCGAAGAACTGCCGCGTGCATGTTCTCGCCGGACTTCGGGAAGTACCAAGGACGTTTCCATTGGCCGACATCTTCCATTGGTGCGCCGCTTGCAACATGCCAAGCGTGAATTGGAGTAGTGCGCTCAGGGTCAGAAAGTAATCCTCGGTCGCGTCCAGCAAGAGCTGCAAATGGAATTGAAATATAAGGCGGACGGAAAGTTAGTGATCCGATTTGATCTGGAGCTTTTCCAATTGCTTGACCGATCAGTCCCATCGTTACTGTGCCGCTGGTCTTACCTTGATCATGCGCAGTACCAATTGCGGTGTAACGCTTTACGTGTTCGATACTTCGCATCCCGGCATCAATTGCACGCTTGAAATCACGGTACGTTGCATCACGTTGGTAATCAACGAAAGCTACAAGTGCCTGATCGACAGTTAGCTTTGGACCAAAGAAGATTGCAGGCTCATCGTCATCACCAAACTCACCTGCCAGCATTCCAGTAGTACTTGTTAGCGAATCTGAGTGCTTCACGATGAAGGCAGCGCGCTTTTCGCTCCAAGTTGGCTTGATTCCAATAAAAGTTGCTAAGTGAACGACTGGAGTCCAGCCGCCTGAAACTGCAAGTAAGTCTGTCTTGATAGTTTCCTGAAGGTCTGATTTTGGATCAATAATTGTGACGCCACTTAGTAAACCATCGAGATTTGCTTGGGTATCGACAACGGTTGCACCTTTGATCAGGCGAATCCCAAGTTTTTCAATTGCCTTACGGGATGACTTCTTTGAGGACTTAGATACTTTCTTTCGTATGTCAACAACGGCGGCAACATTTACTCCAGCCTTGTGCAATCTAATTGCATCACGGTAACCCTGATTATCAACCGTTACAACAACGGCAGTCCTAAATAGATTTACACCGTTGGAAACATAAGTTGCAGCCGCATGGGAAAGCATGATTCCTGGACGGTCGTTGTTAGCAAAAACTAAGTGACGTTGGAATGCGCCGGTGGCAAGTACCGTGTGCTCAGCACGAATGTGCCAAGTTCTAATGCGCGACATTTCGGTATGAACATTCGAATCGAGATGATCGGTACGACGTTCGGTTGCAACGGAATACCCTTGGTCATACAAACCCTGCACTGTTGTCCGTGGCAAATATGTTACGTTTTCGCGTTCAAGAACTGCGAGAAGTTGAGCCGGAACTGGCTGATCTAGGTAGACCAAATGTCCGCCAGCCGTTGGCTTATCGTCCATAACAATCACACTTTTACCAAGATCAGAAAACTTCTTTGCTGCTTCCAGACCAGATGTTCCAGCGCCAACCACTAATACATCAACATGTCGGTTTGCTTTGTCGTAACGTGAATTGTCGCGAGTGTCAGGTAAGTCGCCGACGCCTTGAGCGCTACGGGCAACTAAACCTTCAACAATCTCGATGGTGGTAGCGGGCTTTAATGGTTCGCCGGCACCGGAGTCAACATTTACTAGAGCATTGGTTTCTTCAACCCAAAGTCCCATCACGCCACGTGGGCGATCTTTGTATGAGCTATCGGTGAAATGCAATACACCGTTGCGAAGCAGAGCGGAAGCTAGGCTTTCACCTTTTTCGCCGGAGTATTGCTTGCCATCAAATGTGAAAGTTACTGTGCTCATGCGGGACTCTTTGGCTGCTGGGTGAATGGTTTATAGGACGGTCCAAATTCGTGGTTAATAGTGTTGCGCCATACGTTGAACCAGCGTCGGCAACCAGCGCTGTGAACCCAACGTTCAGCCATCCAGCCTTTTGGATTTGAACGAATAAATACAAACTTGGCCCACTCTTCGTCGGTTAAGTTTGCGGAATTTTCTGGGTAGGCAACGTGAGCTTCAGAGCCGTAGTGAAACTCAGTTTCATCTCGCGGACCGCAGTAAGGGCAAGGGATATTCAACATAGTTATTCCTTAGTGGGCCACGCCGGCTGCGCCGTGCTCGTCGATTAGGTGACCAGAGATAAACCGATCAAGGGCATATGGTTTTGCCAGTGCATCCGGTTCGCCACTTGCGATAGTCGCGGCCATTACCCAGCCAGAACCTGGTGTGGCTTTGAATCCGCCAGTACCCCAGCCGGAATTAATGAACAGATTCTCAACTGGAGTTAGTCCAATGATTGGGGATGCATCAGGTGCAATATCAACTATGCCACCCCAAGTGCGAAGCATGTGAGCGCGTTCAAAGATTGGGAAAAGCTCGCAAGCTGCCGCAAGCTGATGTTCAATCACATGGAAGCCACCGCGTTGGGCATAAGAGTTGTATGAGTCAGTGCCGGCACCCATCACAAGTTCGCCTTTATGGGCTTGGCTCACGTAGACGTGAACAGCGCCAGA
>CAIYGJ010000117.1 GCA_903925705.1 uncultured Actinomycetes bacterium
GATTCGTGAAGTGATCGTAACTGACACACTTCCGATCCCACCAGAAAATCAATTCACTAATCTGACCATTTTGCCGATCGCACCATTGCTCGCCCGCGCAATCAAAGAAGTATTTGATGAAGGCTCGGTTGCAAGTTTGTTCGACCACGTCGGAGTTTAGGAACTTCTTCGAAATTAGGTCTCTTAAGGTTAAGTAAACTCACTCGTTTTGGTCTTGAGTCCAGACCTGGGCTAATCTAGGAATGCTCCTCGGCGAGGGCCCTAAAAAGCCGTAATCGACGAAGGTCCGTTGTGGAGCTATTCATAACTGACCTAGTACGAGGAGAAACAAATGAGTGACGCATTAGTCGCAGAAGCCCGTTCAGATTTTGGTAAGGGCGCAGCACGTCGCCTTCGCCGCGACGGCAAAATTCCAGCAGTAGTTTACGGACACGGACTTGCTCCAATCCACATTGCCCTGGATGCACATACCTTGAGACTTACACTTCGCAAGAAAGTAACCTCACTTGAAATCGTTCTTAATGGAAAAACTGAAACCGTTGCACCACGCGATCTTCAGATTGATCCAGTAACCCGCGGTATCGAACACGTTGACTTGGTTTACGTAACAGCTGCTGAGGCTGCAACGTTAGCTCGTGAAGCTGCTGAAACACATGCTCGTCAAGAAGCAGATGCAGCTGCAGCAATCTCACTTGCAGAGACCAAGGCTGCAAACCGAGCTGAAGCTGATGCTGCGAGCAGTGCTACTGCGGCTGAAGCAGGCGCAGATTCTGGCAGCAATGATGACGCCAGCAGTGATGCACCTGCAGAGGAATCTGCAGAGTAAGACCGTGTCAGATAACGGTGCGTGGCTTGTAGTGGGACTCGGTAACCCGGGTCCCACTTACGCATCTACGCGCCACAACATCGGTGCCATGGTCATCGATGAAATGGTTTTGCAAAATTCTGAGAAATTAACCAGACACAAAAGAGCGCTTGCTGATGTGTGTGAGACTCGAATTGGCGGCGCACAAGTAGTTTTAGCCAAGCCACTTTCTTACATGAATGAATCTGGTGGCCCGGTAAAGGCACTTGCAAAATTCTATAAAGTTGAAGCTGAGCAAATCATCGTCCTGCACGACGAATTGGACATCCCACTTGCTGCAATCCGAGTAAAACTTGGTGGCGGCGATAATGGCCACAACGGTTTGAAATCAATTAGATCTGCAATGGGTCACGGAGATTGGTTCCGAATTCGCTTAGGAATCGGAAGACCACCAGGGCAACAAGACCCAGCTGACTTTGTGTTGCGAAACTTTGCTAGCTCCGAGACTGCTGAAGTTGAAATTTTAAGATCCCAAGGATGTGAAGCAGTTTCTACCTTGATTGCAAAGGGTCTGGTCGAAACTCAGAATCTGTATAACTCATGAATGACCATGAGTTAGCGCGAAAACTTGCCCGTGAAACTGGCACGTTACTTGTAGGTCTGCGAAAGCATGCCGAATCCCTGCAAGGTGGCACAGATGAAACCCATTCAGTCCTAGCGCAAGAAGTACTTGGCAGCGAAGGAGATCGAGTTGCTCACGACTATTTAATGGAACAATTTTCAACTAGTCGTCCGGGTGATGTTGTGCTCAGCGAAGAAGGTGACTTGGAAGTTGCCCGACTCAATTCCGATCGAGTTTGGATCATTGACCCACTTGATGGCACCGCTCAGTACTCAAGTGGTGGCGATGACTTCGCAGTTCACATTGCACTTTGGGAAGCTGGTTCAACGTCGCCAAGCCAGATCAGCGTTGCAAGCGTGGCGGTTCCCGCCCGAAATGAACTTTGGTCAATGGATGAACCAGTCCAGCGTTACCAGCCAAATGGGTCACCGATTCGGATTTTAGTATCCAGGAGTCGACCGCCTCGCGAGATCGATGCAGTAATTCAAAAACTTGAAGAAACTTTTCCAGATCGTGGTCATGTTGAGGTAATCCCAATGGGTTCAGTTGGCGCAAAAGTTGGCGCAATTTTGGCTGATAAGGCTGATGCTTATTTCAACTCAGGCGGATTTTACGAATGGGATTTAGCAGCGCCTCTGGGGATTGCGATTCATAATGGACTTTCGGTAAGTGATTGCCGCGGCAGTCAAATTGAACTAAATAAAGCGAACCTGAAAGTTAAAGACATATTGATTTGCCGACCAGAACTTACCGCCACGATAGTTTTGGCGCTGAATAATTAATGACACTTAAGTTAGTAAGTGATGCAATCGCAAAGGACAAGATTGTCCAAGATGCACTCACGGATTTAGATTCAGGAATTCAAGTTCGGTTGGCAGTAGCCAAGAGCGTGATTCCATACCTGGCTGCAACTGTTGCAAAAACTAGACCTGTAGTTTTGATTGCAGCGACTGAACGAGCCGCTCAGGATTTGGCTAACTCACTTATAGATTTTGTGCCCGAAGAAAACATTGCCATTTTTCCTGCCTGGGAGACGCTGCCTCATGAAAGATTAAGTCCAAGCAGTGACACAGTTGGGCGTCGAATGGCAGTTTTGCGCAGACTTACGCATCCAAATGAAATTGCCCCCATCTCAGTTCTCGTCACCAGTGCTCGGGCATTCATTCAACCAATCGTGGCTGGGCTCGGTGATGTCCCAGCATTGAAAATTGCAACTGGAGATGATTTCTCGCTTGAGCATCTAGTTACTGAACTTTCACGCTTGGGCTTTGATCGAGTCGACTTAGTCGATCGACGCGGACAGTTTGCAGTTCGTGGTGGAATCGTTGACCTATTTCCACCTGCGCTAGAACATCCACTGCGTGTTGAGTTTTGGGGCGACACTGTGGAAGAAATCCGAACTTTCTCGATCGCAGATCAACGATCACTTGGAATTGCGGTCGATCAAATTTTTGCAACTGCTTGTCGAGAACTCTTAATCACAGACGCTGTGGCTGCAAAAGCAGCAAGTATGGTTGATGCACATCCTGAACTGGCCGAGATGCTGGAAAAAATCGCAGCCGGAATTGCAGCAGAAGGTATGGAGAGTTTAATTCCAGTTTTGGTTCCCAAACTTGAAATGCTGATTGATGTAGTCGACGCAAAAGCTGTAATTATCGAAGCAGAACCCGAGCGCCTAGAAACCAGGGCACATGAATTAGTTTCAACTAGCGCTGAATTTCTCGAAGCCTCCTGGAGTAATGCCACCGCAGGAAATGTTTCTCCGATTGACTTA
>CAIYGJ010000118.1 GCA_903925705.1 uncultured Actinomycetes bacterium
AACTAAGCGATTAATCTGCGCATGCATCGCTGCTTCATCGAGTGCACTGCCATCGGCCGAGAAAGGCGTTGTGATTGCAGCAAGGATTCCGCGAATCTCAGTTGTCATTAAGTGGCTACCTATCTATTAAAGGATGTCGTTTTCAATTACGAGCATGCGTTCGCGCGCCGATAAGTTGGCTAAGGAGTCGGCTGCTACCGCTTTACCAATATCAGTTGCGTAAGCCGCCTCGAAATCTTCCTTGGAATCAAACCAGAGTTCGGAAACACCGTCATAGGCACTGCCATCATCTGCCAAGTTGAAAACAATTTTGCGAACTCCTGGCAAGGTTGCTGCCTTTTTGGAGTGATCGACTAGCCACCATTGCTTGAAGTCATCATGAGTCATGTCCTCACGACGCTTTAACAAAATAATTGCTTTAAACATTTACTTCACCTTCGTTACGCGAGCGTGTGGGCGACCGCCGACCGAATAAACGATCGCGATAACCATTTCGTTAGCACGAGGTGCGTCACCGATTGTTAGCTCGGCAGAATCCATGTCATCAAATTCCCAACGGTCATCTTTGTTACCTACTGGCATTGTGATTGATGCGCCAGGTCCAGCAACTTTTTTGGTGCCAGGAATTATGTCTGCGCCGCCACCGATAGCCGCGCGCACAGATGCGCCAAAGCGGGGATGCAGAACTGCTGCAGTGTGTTCAAGTTCGCCGTCGGTTCCGACAATGGCACCTTTGCCGTAGCCGCGAATGTCAGCAGCACTTAGGCCTAAAGCCTCGAGTGCCTTTACGGCACGGTCAGCCAAGATGGCGGTTACTTCGATGCTCATCATTTCGAGCTCGGTTAAATCGCGCACCAGTGCTTTGCCGGCTAGGGGATTGGTAACTACTGCAGCAGCAATTACTTTGACCGTTGCTGGAGTAACGGATTCGCCACTTTCCCGCAGGGTTTCTTGGGTGGATACAACAATTGAGCGGATTTCAGTCATGGACATAACCTACCTCGCTAACCCCGTGCCCCACCCACTAGATTTGGGTATTACCGCAACAAGGAGAAATCATGACTAACCACATCACGCACTGGATCGACGGCAAGCTTTGGACAGGTAAAGCAGCCCGCACCGGTGAGGTTTACAACCCCGCAACAGGCAAACTTTCCGGAACCGTTGATTTCGCATCAACTGCTGACATGGATGAAGCCGTAGCCGTTGCTAAGCGTGCTGGCCTGGAATGGGCTGCTACTTCGCTTTCAAAGCGCGTGACCACCATGTTTGCATTCCGGGAAATTTTGAACGCTCGCAAAGAAGAACTAGCTGCAATCATCACTGCTGAACACGGAAAAGTACTTTCCGATGCACTTGGCGAAGTAATGCGCGGTCAAGAAGTTGTGGAATTTGCTTGCGGTATCCCACACCTTCTAAAGGGTGGATATTCCGAAAGCGTTTCAACTGGTGTTGATGTTTACAGCATCCGCCAACCATTAGGTGTTGTCGGCATTATTTCTCCGTTCAACTTCCCAGCAATGGTTCCAATGTGGTTCTTCCCAATTGCAATTGCTGCCGGTAACTCGGTAATTGTTAAGCCATCTGAAAAAGATCCAAGCGCCCAGAACTTCATCGCACAGATGTGGAAAGACGCAGGTCTTCCAGATGGCGTATTCAACGTTGTGCATGGTGACAAAGAGGCCGTCGATCGCATTCTTACACACCCAGACATCAAGGCTGTTAGTTTCGTAGGTTCAACTCCGATTGCTAAATACATCTACGAAACTGGAACAGCAAACGGTAAGCGCATCCAGGCACTTGGTGGCGCAAAGAACCACATGGTTGTGCTTCCGGATGCTGACCTTGACCTTGCAGCTGACTCAGCTGTTAACGCAGGCTTTGGTTCTGCAGGCGAGCGCTGCATGGCAATTTCCGCACTTGTTGCTGTCGGCCCAATCGCAGATGACTTGATCTCAAAGATTGAAGATCGCATGGGCAAGATCGTGACTGGCGATGGAACTCGTGGCACCG
>CAIYGJ010000119.1 GCA_903925705.1 uncultured Actinomycetes bacterium
AGATGTTAAGGAAAAGCCTCTAACTTGATTCAAATAAATAATCAGAATCGGTAAAGTTAGTCCGCCGCCAAGTGAATTGAGTAATGCACCTGCAAGAAAACGTTTCACTTGTGGTGAGGCGGTGCGCAATTCATTCATGAGCTATCTTTCGCGAGCATTCCGAGAGTTTCTTGCAAAGGTGTTTTACTGAAAATAAAAGTGGAGGTAGAAAACTACCTCCACTTGTTTGTGGAGAATAGGGGACTCGAACCCCTAACCCCTGCCTTGCAAAGGCAGTGCTCTACCAATTGAGCTAATTCCCCGGCGGTAAAACCGTAGAACAAAATCTACTCTGAAGTAGCCTGTGTCCACAATTCTTGCTCGGCTTTGCTATTTTCTGCTTGTTGATAGATAACGTAACCAGCAACAGCTAGCAGTGCTAGTGACAAAAGTTTTTTCATTACGCTTCCTATTCTTCTAGACTTGAAAACCGTGCGTGGGCCCAGGTGGACTTGAACCACCGACCTCTTCGTTATCAGCGAAGCGCTCTAACCAAGCTGAGCTATGGGCCCTGATTTATTGCATTTCTTAAAGTTCTTGCCATTTATGCCTAATTCAAGGCACGAGTTAAGAGGTTACCTCAAAGCAGGCGTTCACCCAAAATGGCAGATTAACCCCGATCTGTGAAGGTGTATTCGACGCCACCGGTAAAGCCGACGCTTAAGTTGTAAAGGACTGCAAAAAGCGTAGAAAGTACGCTCAAAAGCACAATTTCAATTGCGGAAATAACCATTACCAAACCAAGTAAGCGGCCTAATGACAAGAAACTGATTCCCGCTCCGGTGTTACCTGATGCATCACTCCAGAGATTTGTTACTGCTTCAAATACTCCAGCGGCAGAAAGAATTGTCCAGAGCACGATGGTGGCCACGATTAAGACACCAGCAATCAACACGCCCAAAACGAAAGCACGTTTTGCTGCTGACCAAGGATCGATATGAGTCAAGTGCAGTTTCACCTGGCGCACTGGCGCGCTCGCTGCTGCTGGTGTCGCAAGGGAAACAGATTGGTCATCAGACTTAAGCGGTTTCCTAAAGAAATTCCGCTTAGTTGGTTGATCGTCGTTTAGATCGATGTCAATGTCTGACATTTATGCCTCTTCCCCGTCGTTGGCAACTTCCGCAATCGCTTCTTCAGACTCAATTACAGCCGATACTTCTTCATCCGCTGTGACTTCAACGCTTTCAAGTGCAGCCATTGAGGCGGCGCTGCTTCGCGCGACCGCGACAACTTGATCGTCATCCCCGACCTTCATAAACGAAACACCCATGGTGTCGCGTCCGGCTGCGCGAATTTCATCAACGCGAGTTCGGATTACGACGCCATTGCTTGCGATTGCAAATATTTCATCATCAGCTGCGCAGATTAGTGCTCCGGCAAGACCGCCACGTTTTTCAACTAGGCGCATCGCGCGAACACCTTGCGTGCCACGGCCCTTTGCATTCCACTCTTCAATCGAGGTTCGCTTAGCCCAACCACCTTCAGTAACGGTTACCACAAACGAATCTGCGGTTGCTACTTCCATTTTCAGCAAGTAATCATCTTCTGACTTGAATCTAATTCCGATAACACCGCCGGCAGTTCTTCCCATTGGGCGCAAAGTGGCATCGTCGGCATGGCAACGAACTGAGTAGCCCATTTTGGAAACCAAAAGCAGGTCATCTTCGTCGTTAACTAGCTGAGCGGAAACCACATCATCTTCATCGCGCAAGGTAATTGCAACTAAGCCCGTGCTGCGGGAAGAATCGTAATCCGCTAACCGCGACTTTTTAATTACGCCATTTCGAGTAGCAAGAACTAAGTACTTAGCTTGGCTGTAGTCGTTGAGGTCTTGAACTTCGACAACCTGCTCTTCCGGAGCAAGAGACAACAGGTTTGCCACATGTTGTCCGCGAGCATCTCGGCCAGTATCAGTTAGTTCGTATGCCTTCACTCGGAATACTCGACCCCGGTTTGTGAAGAACAAGATCCAATGATGAGTAGTTGTCACGAAGAAATTGGTAACTACATCGTCTTGCTTAAGTGCCGCGCCCTTGACGCCGCGGCCACCACGTTTTTGAGAACGATAGAGGGCAGCCTTGGTGCGCTTAATGTAGCCATCTGCTGAAAGGGTTACCACAATTGGTTCCACTGCAATTAAATCTTCGTGAGTTACATCGTTTTCGTCAGCAACGATTGTGGTTCTACGCTCGTCACCAAACTTGTTCACAATGTCTGCCAACTCGTCGCTAACTATGCTTCGCTGGCGAGTAAGATTCGACAAAATGTCTTTGTAGTCAGCGATCTCTGACATCAATTTGTCATGTTGGCTTTGAAGTTCGTTGCGTTCAAGTGCAGCAAGTTTGCGCAATTGCATGTCAAGAATTGCTTGAGCCTGAATTTCATCGATGTCAAGAAGTTTCATCAATCCTGCTTGCGCAACTGATGCTGATTCTGAGGCGCGAATTAATGCGATTACTTCATCAATACGATCGATTGCCTTAAGCAGACCAATCAAAATATGTACGCGCTCTTCAGCAATTCTTAAACGATATGCGGTTCGGCGCTGAATAACTTCAACCTGATGTTCGATCCAGTTTGTTACGAACGCATCAAGTGTCAGGGTGCGCGGCACTCCATCAACAAGTGCCAACATGTTTGCGCCAAAATTATCTTGAAGTTGGGTGTATTTAAACAGGTTGTTAAGTACAACCTTTGGCACTGCGTCACGCTTTAGAACAACTACGATGCGCATACCGGTTCGTGAAGAGCTTTCATCAACCAAGTCAGCGATGCCGCCAACTTTTCCTTGCTCAACTAGTTCGGCAATGCGTTCAAGTAAGTTATCGGGATTAACTTGGTAAGGCAGTTGTGTGATCGCGATGATTGTGCGACCGCGCTTGTCTTCGGTAATTTCTGTTACCGCGCGCATCGTGACAGATCCACGACCAGTGCGATACGCATCTTGGATACCGCGACGGCCAACAATTTGACCACCGGTTGGGAAATCTGGACCAGTAATTCTTTCCATCAACGCTTCGAGTAATTCTTCGCGCGTGGCATCTGGGTGATCGAGTGCCCATTGCACACCAGCGGCCACCTCAGTGAGGTTGTGTGGCGGGATGTTGGTTGCCATGCCAACGGCTATGCCTGATGAGCCATTAACCAAAAGGTTCGGGAATCGACTTGGCAGCACAGTTGGTTCAAGATTCTTGCCGTCGTAGTTTGGTGTGAAATCAACGGTCTCTTGATCGATATCACGAACCATTTCCATGGCAAGTGGAGCCATCCGAACTTCGGTATATCGAGATGCTGCTGCTGAGTCGTTTCCAGGTGAACCGAAGTTACCTTGTCCTTGCGCAAGCGGATAACGCAATGACCAAGATTGAGTCAGGCGAACCAAAGTGTCATAAATCGCGCTATCGCCATGTGGGTGATATTGACCCATAACTTCGCCAACAACACGAGCACTTTTGTTGAATGCGCGATCTGGGCGGTAACCACCGTCGTACATTGCATAAATTACGCGGCGGTGTACTGGCTTTAAGCCGTCTCGCACATCCGGCAATGCGCGCGAGACAATAACGCTCATTGCGTAGTTAAGGTACGACCTCTGCATTTCGACATTAAGGTCAACGATTTCGATTTGATCGTGAGTTGCGTCATTAATTTCAGTCATTAGATGTCCAAGAACCGCACGTCATGTGCATTGCGTTGAATAAAGTTGCGTCGGCTTTCGACGTCTTCGCCCATGAGGGTTGAGAAAAGTTGATCAGCTTGCGCTGCATCATCTACTGAAACTTGCAATAGAACCCGGGTTGCCGGATCCATTGTGGTTTCCCAAAGTTCTTCCGCGTTCATTTCGCCAAGACCTTTGTAGCGCTGGATGTCTTCGGTACGAAGTTTTTTACCAGCAGCTAATCCAGCTTCAACTAATTGGTCGCGTTGCTTGTCTGAATATGCATAGCCTGGCGCCTCACGCGACCACTTCACTTTATAAAGCGGTGGCTGCGCGACATAAACAAATCCACCATCAACAAGTGGTCGCATGTAACGGAATAAGAAAGTTAACAGCAAGGTTCGGATGTGTTGTCCGTCAACGTCAGCATCCGCCATCAAAACTAATTTGTGATAACGAAGTTTGTTGATATCAAATTCATCCTGAATGCCAGTTCCAAATGCCGAAATAATTGCTTGCACTTCGGTGTTAGCAAGTACGCGATCGATTCTGGTTTTTTCAACGTTAAGGATTTTTCCGCGAATCGGCAAAATCGCTTGGGTGCGTGGGTCACGCCCTTGACCTGCAGAGCCACCTGCCGAGTCACCTTCAACGATGAATACTTCGCACTCGGAAGGTTCGTTACTTGAACAGTCTTTTAGTTTTCCAGGCAAGCTGCTGCTGCCTAGTAAACCTTTTCGGTTGCGAGCTAAGTCGCGCGCTTTACGAGCTGCTAGTCGAGCAGTTGCTGCTTGTAAGGATTTGCGCGCGATGTCTTTACCTTGTGCGGGATTCTTTTCAAACCAAGCTGCCAATTCTTCGTTTACAACTTTTTGCACAAATGCTTTTGCTTCAGTATTACCAAGTTTGGTTTTTGTCTGACCTTCAAACTGTGGTTCGTGAAGTTTGATAGACACAATTGCAGTTAAGCCTTCGCGAACGTCTTCGCCTGAAAGGTTTGTATCTTTTTCTTTTAGGATGCTCCACTCGCGGGCAAACTTATTTACTAGCGAAGTTAGTGCGGTACGGAAACCTTCTTCATGGGTTCCGCCCTCGATGGTGTTAATTGTGTTTGCAAATGAATAAACCGATTCGGTGTAACTGCTGTTCCATTGCATAGCAACTTCAAGGCTTAATCCACGGTTTGTATCTTCTGAGAAAAATTCAACAATGTCGTTGTGAATCGGTGACTTGCGTACATTTAAGTGCTGAACGAAATCCCGGATGCCACCTTCGTACATGTAGGTAACGCTGCGTGGGCCATCAACTTTTGGTTCACCGGTTTCTTCGTCGATGATCGGTCCGGCAGAAATTCGCTCGTCAGTGAGCGAAAGAGTTAGGCCGCGATTTAAGAATGCCATTTCTTGGAAGCGACGGGAAAGTGTTTCAAAATCGTAAACTGTCGTTTCGAAAATATCTCCATCAGCCCAGAACGTAACTGTGGTTCCAGTGATATCCGTCTTGCCGCCTTTTTTTAGCGGAGCAACTGGGACGCCGTACTTGTATGACTGGGTATGAATAAAACCTTCACGTCGTACTTCAACATCAACATTTTTAGAAAGTGCGTTTACAACTGAGACACCTACGCCGTGGAGGCCACCGGAAACTGCGTATCCGCCGCCGCCGAATTTTCCACCAGCGTGGAGAACGGTAAGCACCACTTCAACGGCGGGTTTTCCTTCGGAAGGCACGATGTCTACCGGGATTCCACGGCCGTTATCGACCACGCGCACGCCGCCATCTTGCAAAATTGTTACTTCAATGTGAGTGCAATGGCCAGCTAGAGCTTCATCAACAGAGTTATCTACTACTTCGTAGACCAAGTGGTGCAGGCCTCTTTCACCGGTTGAACCGATGTACATGCCTGGGCGTTTTCTAACAGAATCGAGGCCCTCTAGGACCTGGATGGCACTGCCGTCATATGTCACTTTTGGGGCCTTTCCTCGTGCGTTATTGGCTCCTGAATGTCAGACCCTAAATAGGGAGTTTTTCAGGCGCGCTATTACCCCTAATCCTATCTGTTTATTGAATTTTTAGGGAGTCGGGGTATCACCCGTAAGTGTCCCGTGGACCGCGTCCAGGGACACTTCTTTGCCCATGTTTCCAAGAGGCGCGGTAGGTCCCAAGACCTTAATTTCACTAATTCTTCCTTGTCCGATTTCTTCACCTAGTCGCTGGGAAATCGCAGGAAGAAGTAACCGGATTTGGGTGGCCCAAGCGCTTGATTCGGCTCGTAGAACCAAAGTTCCGGATTGCCCGCTTGGATCTAGATTGAAGGATTCGATTTGAACGTGGCTGGCGACGTCGTGGCCGACGATTAAACCCCACTGTCCACGCAAACGCCCAGTGGCTACCTGTAAATCCCATCCTTTACTGATTATCAATCGATCAATTAGCCCGGACAAAGTTGCCGGGTCGCGCTCATCAGGTCCAGACCCACTTCTTTGCTCATCATAAAAATTAGTATTTCGGTTTTTGCGATTGGGCACTGTCGAGGTGCGGACCCTAGCTCTACTTAATAGGGACCTTAGAAATTCTTGTTGAGGTTTATCTAACACAGTGTTAGTCATCCTCTAACAAAAGTTGATTGCTCGGCAATCCTTTTGGGATATCTTCTATGACCGCAGCAGTGATTAGTGTTTGTTCAACATCAGAAATTATGGAGATTAATCGATTACGCCGTTTTTCATCCAGCTCGGCGAACACGTCGTCCAAAATTAAAATTGGATCGTCGTCATGTTCGCGCAAAGTTTTAAAAGCAGCCAGCCGAAGTGCGATTGCAATTGACCAAGATTGGCCGTGTGAAGCATAGCCCTTAGCCGGCATGTTGCTGAGTTGGATGCTTAAGTCATCGCGGTGTGGTCCAACAAGTGTTGCGCCACGATCAATTTCATCTTTGCTTCGAGTTTCTAATTCAATTTTAAACAGTTCTGCTATTTCGTTTTTGTTTGTTACTTCAAGCGGTAGCCAGGTGTTTGAATAACTAAAGAAGAGTGGTTCGGTGTCGCCACTTATTGCAGTTCCAAATTCAGAAATGTGTGGTTCGACCTTTTTAATATTTTGTAGCCGGTTAAAAATAATTTCTGAACCAGCTTGAATTAACTGTTCGTCCCAAGCATCTAGTGTTGCGCGCGCTTGGGTTGACGGGGTTCTGCGGCCGAGTGATTTTAAAAGTGCGTTGCGTTGTTTTAGAGTTCTTTCAAAATCGCTTCGGGTATTTGAAAATTTTGGTGCTAGAAGTGTGCTTAATTCATCTATGAATTTGCGACGAGCGGCAGGTTCGCCTTTTACAAGCTCTAGATCTTCTGGTGAAAAAATCACAGTTGTCACCAAGCCAAGTATGTCTCTGGTTTTTGGCAGCTGGCTTTCGTTTAATAAAACTTTGTTTGTGCCTGGATAATTTATTGTTAATTCGACCTGTGCGTTTCGTTTATGTTTTTCAACACTTGCCCAGATGGTTGCTGTGTTTTGCCCGTTGCGAATAAGTGGTGCATCTTGAGAAACCCGGTGACTACCAAGGGTTGCTAAATAGTGGACTGCTTCCACAATGTTTGTTTTACCGCGGCCGTTTCGGCCCACGATTGTTGTGGCGCCTGACAAAAAAGATAGATCTAAATTTTCGTGGTTGCGAAAATTACGTAGGGAAAGTTTAGATATCTGCATTACTTAAAGGCGCCGATAGATATCTGCGTTACTTACTGTTGCCGGATTGGCATTAATAAATATTTAAAGCTGTCGTCAGGCTGGGCGCCAAAGTCTGTCGCGCCAGAGATTACCGCTGGTCTGATTGGAGTTGTCATAGAAACTACGGCAACAGAGGAATCAATCGCGCTTAAACCGTCTAACAAAAATTGGTGATTGAAAGCGATAGTTAATTCTTCGCCAGTAAGTGTGCACTCGATAAATTCTTTGGCTTCGGCGAGCTCGCCACTGCCGCCGCCGCCAGTTATTACGGCTTCGCCATTTGTGAAATGTACGCGGATTGGGGCTTCTCTTTCAAGCACTAACGAAACGCGTTTCACAGATTCAACAAGCGCACTGGTGCTGATTTGAGCAACAGTTGTTGATTCGGTTGGAAGTAGGGTTTGGTATTTTGGAAAATCAGCAGCAAGTAAACGGCTAGTGGTTTGACGCCCTGATCCTTCGATTCCAATTAAACCCTCGTTGCCGGTTGCAAATGCAAGCGAGATTGATTCGCTGTGTGAGAGTGATTTTGAAGATTCAGATAAAAACTTTGCTGGCACTAGTGCGTGAGTATTAATTGAAGTGGAAGCTGGTGACCAATTTAATTCACGGACCGCTAATCGATATCTATCAGTTGCGGCAAGTGTTATGACAGCTCCGTCAACATCGATTTTGACGCCTGTGAAAGCTGGAAGAGTTTCGTCACGAGAGGCAGCGATGGCTACTTGGGAAATTGCGGTAGCGAAATCTGTGCCGGTGACTGTTCCGCTTACTCCGGGCATCGTCGGTAGTGGTGGATATTCGGCAACCGGCATCGTTGGGATGGTAAAAGATGAACGGCCGCAGGAAATTTTTGCGCGGTTTCCTTCAATAGCAAAATCAATTACTGCCGACGGAAGTGAGCGGGTGATGTCAGCTAGTAACCGACCAGGAATTAAAACTGTTCCGGTTTCAATAACATCAGCTTTTAAGTTTGCTCGAGCGCTTACATCAGCATCGCTGCCGGAAAGAGTTAGTCCAGACTTTTCAGCAACTAAGTGCATACCTGTTAAAAGTGGTTGGGTTGATTTAGTTGGAAGCGTGCGAGAGGCCCACAGGACTGCATCAGCCATTACGTCGCGATCTACTTGGAACTTCACTTACAACTCACCCTCTGGTGTCTCGATATCTTGAGTCTTTATCGTGCCATGTCTGGCTGACTAATTCAGCCACAGTAATTTCTTAAACCAAAACTTTACTTCTAGGAAAGACCCTAGTTTCAAGGGATCTTTACCGCTGATCGTAGTTAACAACAGAGTTGGTGAAACCTCAGGATTGAAATATATCTTTAGTAGCAGTAGTAGGCACTGTGGATTCTGTGGATAACCCTAAAAACCCCTTAATCAATACAAATTACAAATTCTTGTCTGTGGATAACCTTTAGACTTATCAACACAAAAACCTATTTTTATAACTTATCCACAGTTATCCACAGGTTTAACAAGCCAAATTCGTTTTATAGCCCGATTAATCCACAATCCCCTAAAAACCCCTTAAAAACAAATAAAGATATCCCCATAGTTATCCACACTGTGTATAGAAGTGACAGATGTTACTAAAGTTACAAACCCCTGGCTTGAGCCTTAATACGGGCAGTTAGGTCGCTCACTTGGTTGTAAAGACTTCTACGCTCAGCAATTAACTGCCGCACCTTACGGTCTGCGTGCATAACTGTGGTGTGATCGCGGCCACCGAACTGCTGTCCGATTTTAGGTAAAGACAAGTCTGTCAGCTCGCGGCACAAATACATAGCAATCTGCCGCGCAGTAACCAAAACCCGAGAGCGGCTAGCCCCTGTTAAATCATCCAAAGTGACACCGAAATAACTTGCAGTCTGAGCCATAATCAAACTTGCGCTAATTTCTGGTCCGGCAGCATCAGAAACTAAATCTTTTAACACAACCTCAGCAAGCTCTAAATCAACTGGCGCACGGTTCAAACTCGCGAACGCAGTAACTCGAATTAACGCACCCTCAAGCTCACGAATGTTTGTAGACATTTTTGAAGCAATAAATTCCAAAACTTCAGGTGGTGCACTTAATCTTTCTTGCGCACTCTTCTTTCGCAAAATAGCAATACGAGTTTCAAGATCGGGTGGTTGAACGTCGGTAATCAATCCCCACTCAAACCTAGAACTCATTCGATCTTCGAATCCTTGAAGTTGTTTCGGTGGCAAATCTGAGGTAACAACAATTTGTTTGTTTGCGTTATGCAAAGTATTAAACGTGTGGAAGAACTCTTCTTGCGTTTGAACTTTTCCCGAAAGGAACTGAATGTCGTCAACTAACAAAACGTCAATATCCCTGTAACGGCGCTGGAATTCCTTAGCTTTATCATCACGAATCGAGTTAATAAATTCATTTGTAAATTCTTCCGAACTTACATATCTAACTTTTGATCCAGCGTAAAGAGTTCTGGTGTAGTGACCGATTGCATGAAGTAAATGTGTTTTACCAAGACCAGATTCACCGTAAACAAATAGCGGGTTGTATGCCTTTGCGGGTTGCTCAGCTACGGCGCGCGCAGCAGCGTGCGCAAATCGGTTTGATGAACCTGGCACAAATGTGTCAAAAGTATATTTTGGATTTAGTCGACTCCCCTCTTCAGAAGTTCTAGGTGCTGGCGCCGGGCCTCGACTGGCCTGGGGAGGTAGCGCTGGGTTTGGATCCGAACGTAGACCAACAGATTCAATGTCTGCATATGTCGAGTCGGCTAATTCATCAGTGGCCTCGTCATCCAAGTCCGGCGCGATTGACTCATCAACAGTTACTGCAAGTCGCATTTCGCGACCTAAGGTTGCCGAAAGTGCGTCGCAAACGATTGGACTGAGCCGGCTTTCTAAAACATCTTTAGTAAATTCATTTGGAGCGGCGACCAACGCAGTGTCACCAACGATGCCAAGCGGCCTGGTGAGGGTTACAAATGCACGTTGCTGAGGAGTTAGCGCTCCGGCAGACAAAGACTCTAAAGTCCTAGCCCAAACCTCATTAAGGTCCAGATCTTCCATTTCGCTCCTAGAGTCCAAGAGTGCAGTCGGGGAACAATTGATTTCCACAGGCTCGGACTATGCAGACTACGGCCTGTGGATACCCACTGACAAGTTGTTTTCCACAGGAAGGTAAATCCAATTTTGAGTTTGACCAAGACCAGCAATTACCCGTATCTTTAAGAAGTTAATACCGAGTTCGATGTGCACTACGTCGAATGTTCACGAACCAAAAAATTCGTGAATGTCCGATGGCCAATCGCCTCATCCCTACTTCCTTTTGGAGTGTCACTTATGACAAAGCGCACCTACCAGCCAAATAAGCGTCGTCGTGCAAAGAAGCACGGTTTCCGTAACCGCATGAGCACTCGCGCCGGCCGTGGCATCCTTGCCTCACGCCGAGCAAAAGGTCGCTCAAAGCTGTCCGCCTAATCTGGCATTCGGCTATAACTAAATGCTTCCCGCCTCGGCGAGGTTGCGTAAGTCCTCGGAAATTTCAGCTGTTATGAAATCAGGCACAAGGTTTTCAGCAAAATTGGTGGTTCTACACGTGGCTCAAAGTTCAAGCGAACAGACAAAAGTGGCCTTTGCTGTGGGTAAAAACGTCGGAAATTCGGTGGTTCGCCACAAAGTCACCCGCCAACTAAGGCACGCGATTTCCCCGCTGATTAACGCTTTCCCAGCCGGATCACACGTAGTTGTTAGAGCACTTCCAGGTGCTAGCCAAGCAGATTTCACCCAACTTTCCGAAAATCTTAAATTTGCTTTGTCCAAGGTGACTAAGTCATGAAACTGACCCAGTTCAGTAAGCGCCTGTGGGACTTAACTTTTGGCCGGCTTTTTGCCGGGATTCTGATCGGTTTAATCCGCGGCTACCAAATTTTGTTAAGCCCAAGACTCGGCCAAGTTTGTCGCTATTACCCAACCTGTTCGCATTACGGACTAGCGGCCATAAAGAATCACGGCGCAGGCAAAGGCACTCTGTTGACGGCCTGGCGCGTGCTTCGCTGCCATCCCTGGGCGCAAGGCGGAATCGATCACGTTCCGGCAAAAGGAACTTGGACCAACCATAAAGTAATTGAAACTTCAACTAATAACGATAGGCAGGTTATTGGCGCATGAGCCTTAATCCATTGGTATGGCTAGAAACCCTTGTGAGTTGGGTTTTAGTTAGCTTTCACTCCTTAACCTCCAAAGCGTTTGATCCAGACAGTGGCCTGGCTTGGGCCCTTGCCATTGTTCTACTAGTTATCCTGATTCGAATTTTGCTGATCCCGCTATTTGTAAAACAGATCAAGAGCCAGCGAAATCTGCAGATCATTCAGCCACAGGTAAAAGAGATTCAAAAAAAGTACGCCGGTGATCGTGAGCGCCAGTCACAAGAGTTGATGAAACTCTATAAAGACACCGGCACCAACCCACTATCTAGCTGCTTACCAATTTTGGCGCAGGCCCCAATTTTCTACGCACTATTCGTAGTGCTGCAAGGAATCGCAAAGAACACACCAAAGGGTGTGCTAACTGATGACCTAGTTCAGTCTGCGCGCAACGCCAAGATTTTCGGAGCTCCGATTTACGGAACTTTTGCAAACCGGGCCGAGACCGCAGACCCAAATGCCACACTCCGAGTCACACTAATTTTGATCTTCCTAATGACCCTGACTTCGTTCCTAACCCAGCGACAACTCATTGTTAAAAACACTGCGCCAGACAATCCAATGGTGCAACAACAAAAGATTTTGTTGTACGTATTCCCTTTGATTTTCGCCGTTACTGGTATCAATTTCCCGATCGGTGTTTTGCTTTACTGGTTCACAACAAACCTTTGGACTATGGGTCAACAGTTCTATGTAATCCGCAACAGTCCGCAACCTGGAACCCCGGCGCACGCAGCATTAGAGGCGAGAAAAGCGGCGAAGAAATCCAAGAAAAACCCAGAAGCTGCTACTGAAATCGAGCCAGCACCAGAAGTAAAAGTGACTCGACAGCAGCCTAAAAA
>CAIYGJ010000120.1 GCA_903925705.1 uncultured Actinomycetes bacterium
CAAGCGTTACGCGGACTGCGTCTGCGAGTGTGTTCATACCGCGCTCAAGTGCGCGACGGGCTTCCTCATCGAAAGCGATCATCTTCGACATGTGTATTTTCCTTTTGTGCCAAACGTTTAGGGCCTGCGCCCCAGAGTTTTTGGGTTATCACTCGGGGGTTCCGAGTGCTAATACTATTGTTGGCACTCTCCCCCCTAGAGTGCAAATCGAGATCCCCAGGACCCCGAGAAATAAGGCGTTTTTCGCATTCAGCGCAGGTCGCTTAAGCCTCCTGGCTCATGGCACAGTTATCTAATGGCCACCATCGCATTCCTGCCTGAGACTGACTGTATTAATACAGTGGCAGCGCAGGTTTCACTTTCCGCTACGCCATTGGTGATTTCGCCACCATATGAATCCGTGCGTTGGGTGACTCATGTGGCTTCCCAGCTAGCCAGCACAGCCGAGCCTTTGGTTCTGGTCTTTCATGGCGAGACCAGCGTGCATGCACCAGCAATTGGTTTTAGTCGACGTTCGCTTCGCAGACCTGCAGTTGGTTACGTGTTGATTGATCCAGTTATGCCGACAATCGGTGGTGACTATGGTGATTGGCCAGATGCACCGGTGACAGTTGTGATCACGGATGAGGCAAATGAATCTGCGAAAGAAGCATCACTGCAATCACGCTTACGTGGCTGGAAAGTTACGACAGATTCGCCGCAAGAAGTGTTAGCTGCGCTTTAGCGACGCGATGCAACTGAAAGTTTGCGCACAAGTGGTCGTGGTAAGTATTGGGCAACCAAACTCAAAACCTTGTATTGCATTCCCGGAACACTGATTACTTTTCCGTTTTTGAAATCTTTCAAGGACTTTGCTACAACGGCATCAACATCAAGCCACATCCAATTAGGAATCGTTTGCGTTTCCATGTTTGCGCGAGAATGAAATTCAGTTCGGGTAAAACCTGGGCAAAGCGCCATTACATGGGCGTTTGAATTTTTATGCCGAGTAGCCAAAGCTTCACTGAAACTTGTTACCCAAGCTTTTGCAGAACTATAACTTCCACTCGACATCCAGCCTGCAATAGAACTGACGTTTATGACTCCACCGCGATCGCGCGCGATCATGCCTGGAATTGCAGCATGAGTGATTCGCATAACTGCAGTCACTAAAACGTCAAGTAAGTTTTGTTCGGCATCGATAGAGCCACTAACGAATGGTTGCTTGATACCAAAGCCCGCATTGTTAACTACTAGATTAATGTCGCTCTGCGCTGCTCGGGTACAAACTTTATCTAACTGTGCACGATCGGAAAGGTCAGCCTGAAGTACTTCAACTTGAACGCCATGAGCGGATTTCAATTCCGCTGCCAAGGCTTCTAGACGGGTTAAATCGCGCGCGACTAAAACTAGATCGCTTCCGGTTGCTGCAAGTTGTTTGGCATACGATTCACCAATACCGGCACTAGCCCCCGTGACTAATGCAGTCACTATTAAGCCCGTCGATTCGGACGCCAGACCACAACTGCAGTCGATGGTCCCATGGCTTCGCGAAGTCGGATGTTTTCCTTCAATGCTTTTTCGAGCTGTTCTTCCAAAATCAAAATTCGCATGATTCCAGACAGCGTTACGCCTTCATTGGAAAGTTTTGTTACTTCGCGCAGACGTTGGATATCTTTAAGAGAATAAAGGCGATTACGACCGACTGATCGTCCAGGTGAAACCAGACCAAGTCGGTCATACTGGCGCAGCGTTTGCGGGTGCAATCCAGCAATCTGGGCCGCAACTGAAATGACGTAAACCGGAACTTCGTCATCATGCTCAAAATCAATCATCAGATCCCTTTCGAGCATCGGATAAGTTTCCGCTCTTGCGCATCAACTCTTCGCGAGGGTCAAAGTCTTGGGTGGCTGCCGAGAATTCATCCAGAGCTTTTTGGGCTGCTGGAGTTAAATCCTTAGGCACGGCAATGTCTACCGAAACAATTAAGTCACCCGATTTTTCCGGACGAACTACCCCTTTGCCACGTGCGCGAAATTTTGCACCAGTCTTTGTGCCGGCTGGAATCCGAATTGTTACGGCAGGTCCATCAAGAACTGGAACTTTAATGTCAGCGCCATTAACTGCTTCATCAAAACGAATTGGGACTGTGACCGTTAAGTTATCGCCATCGCGACCAAATACTGGGTGCGGGGAAACTGCCACGTTAATAAACAGGTCTCCAGCTGGAGCGTTTTGTTCGCCAGCCTGTCCTTTACCTTTGAGTCGAATTCGTTGATCGTTCTTTACGCCCGCTGGAATACGAGCAGAAATGTTTCCAGTGCTAAGTCGCAGTGGCATGGTCACACCATGAATTGAATCTTCGAAACTAATCGTTACCGAGGTTTCTAAGTCAGCACCTTTACGTGGTCCGCGCTGGCGTGCGCCGCCGCCGAATAGCCCGCCGAAAATATCGGAAAGATCGCCGCCGCCGAATAAATCTTCAACGTTTTGTCCTCTGCCACCTTGGAATCCACCTGGACCACTTGGACCACGACGTCCGCCGCCCATCGGTCCAGCTGCTCCATAGCGTTGGGCTTCGTCATACTCTGCTCTACGTTTTGGATCCGAGACTACGTCGTACGCCTCGCTAACTGCCTTGAACTTTTCTTCGATCTTTTTGTCACCAGCATTTGCATCTGGGTGAAGATCTTTAGCTAGTTTTCGGTAAGCCTTCTTAATTTCTGCAGCATCAGCATCTTTAGCGACGCCAAGGATTTTGTAGTAATCCTTTTCATACATATCTTTTGCACTCATGACGTCTCCTTTCTGATGCTCTTACCTCTAGTAACTTGAAACTAGTTATTCAGCGTTTACAGTCTCTGGATCTGCAACACTCACAATTGCTGCGCGAATGATGCGACCGTTAAATTCATAACCTGGCTGAAACACATTCATGCAAGTTGAGGTTGAAACTTCAGCACTATATTCATGCGAAATAGCTTCATGCTTGGTTGGATCAAACTCATCACCTGGCATGCCGAAAGGCTTCATGCCCAATCGGGCAATAGTTGACTCTAAAGCTTCACCAACACTCTTGAAGGCACCATCGAGTTCGCCGTGCGTGCGAGCACGACCAATGTCATCAATTACTGGCAACAATTCAGCCAAGGTGTTTGAAATAACTAAGTCACGAGTAGTTTCGCGATCGCGTTCTACGCGCTTGCGATAGTTAGCAAACTCAGCCTGGAGACGTTGCAGGTCAGCAGTAAGTTCCGCGACTGGATCACTTGCAACTTCATGCTCCGAAACTGGAGTCTCCTGCTCATCCGAAGATGTGCGAGGAGCTCCAGTTTCTGGATCAAGCTTGCGCTTATCTGTGATCTTTACGCCCTCGGCCTGGTCTGCGCCTAGGTCGTTGTCACTCATACCTTTTCGTTCTCATCTACGATTTCGGCATCGACTACGTCGTCATCACCTTCGGCAGTTGCCTCGCCGCCTTCAGCTTGAGTGTTTGCGTATAACGCAGCACCCAGAGCCTGGCTAGCACTAGCAACCTTTTCCACCGCAGCCTTGATGGCTTCGATGTTTTCTCCGGCAATTGCAGCCTTAAGTTCAGCTAGCGGTTCATCAACATTTGCCTTGGCATCTGCTGGAACTTTGTCGCCGCTTTCCTCGAGGAACTTCTCGGTCTGGAAGACCAATGATTCCGCTTGGTTACGAACTTCGGCTTCTTCGCGACGCTGACGATCTTCTTCAGCGTGTGATTCAGCATCGGCCATCATGCGATCGATCTCTTCCTTAGATAGAGCGCCGCCACCAGTAATGGTCATGGACTGTTCTTTACCAGTTCCTAGATCCTTGGCTGAA
>CAIYGJ010000121.1 GCA_903925705.1 uncultured Actinomycetes bacterium
GTTCCTGGTGAAGTTACCAAGCTAGTTCCATTCGGAGCTTTCGTTCGCGTTAGCGACGGCATTGAAGGCCTTGTTCACATCTCTGAACTTGCTGGACGCCATGTTGAAATTCCAGAACAGGTTGTTCAGGTTGGAGATTCAGTTTTCGTCAAGGTAATCGACATCGATCTAGAACGTCGTCGCATTTCACTTTCATTGCGTCAAGCAAACGAAGACGTGGATGTTGACGAGTCAGTTTCCTTCGATGCAGGCCTATACGGCATGAATCAGTACGACGAAAATGGAAACTACATCTACCCAGAAGGCTTTGATTCTGACACCAACGAATGGTTGCCAGGTAACGAAGAAAAGAAGGCTGAATGGGAGCGTCAGTACGCCGAGGCTCACGCCAAGTGGGAAGCACACAAGCTTGCTGTAGGCGAGTCCAAGAAGGCTGATGCAGTTGCAAATGCCGACTCAGACGTCCCAACTTCCTACTCAGGTGAAACAACATCTGAAGGAACTCTGGCCGACGATGCTGGACTTCAGGCACTTAGAACTGAATTGGCAGACAAAGCCGAATAATTCAAACTAGTTAAAGCGGCTGCCAGGTATATGGCAGCCGCTTTTCTTTTTGATCCAACTTGATAGGCCTTCTAGCGAATAGGGTGGTGGCGTGTACTTAGGTCTCTCTGGCGGCATTGGATGCGGAAAATCAACCGTGGCCAAGATGTTTGGCGATCTTGGCGCCATCGTGATCGATGCTGATGCAATTGCTAAGGAAGTTTTGGAACCAGGCCAGGTTGGCTACGAGAGCGTTATTCACGCATTTGGTGAATCCGTACTGGACAGTTCAGGGCAGATCGATCGAAAGAAATTGGCTGAAATAGTTTTTCAAGATCAAAGTCAATTAGCAAAGCTTGAAGCGATAGTTCATCCCGCAGTGATCGCTCGGGTCGCCGAAATTCGTGAGTCTCTGCCAGAAACTGCTGTTGTAATTTATGACACCCCATTGCTGGTTGAGAAGCAACTGCAAAATCAATTTGATCAAGTCCTAATTGTTGTCTCGGATGCATCGGTGCGCAAGGAACGCCTTTTAGCCAGAGGCTTGGAATCTAGTGACATAGAAGCCCGCATTGCTAATCAGGCTACTGATGATCAAAGGGCCGATGTCGCGCATTTTGTGATTGTCAATAACGGAACACTTCAGGAATTGCGAGAAAATGTTACCAAGGTGTGGCAGCAAATTTCAGCGTAGTCTTTAGTTGTGACCCGCCCAATTACTGACCTGCAGCGCACCGTTGCGCCGTTTGAAGTAATTAGTGAATTCGTCCCCGCTGGAGATCAGCCTGCAGCCATCACAGAGATAGAGCGACGACTAGTAGATGGTGAAAAAAATGTCGTGCTGCTTGGTGCCACGGGTACCGGTAAAAGCGCCACAACAGCCTGGCTAATCGAAAGGCTGCAGCGACCAACTCTCGTGCTTGCTCCAAATAAAACTCTTGCTGCTCAGCTTGCAAACGAGTTTCGCGAACTGCTTCCTAACAATGCAGTCGAATACTTTGTCTCGTATTACGACTACTACCAGCCGGAAGCATACATTCCCCAAAGTGACACATTCATCGAAAAAGATTCATCAGTGAATGAAGAGGTAGAGCGGCTACGCCACAGCGCTACCAACAGCCTGTTAACGCGGCGCGATGTAATTGTGGTGGCGAGTGTTTCTTGTATTTATGGATTGGGTACTCCGCAAGAATATGTGGATCGGATGGTGCGACTTAAAGTCGGTGAAAGCATTGACCGTGACTCGCTATTGCGTCGGTTAGTTGACATTCAATACAACCGAAACGACATCGCATTCACTCGGGGCACATTCCGAGTGCGTGGAGACACAATTGAGGTCTACCCAGTTTATGAAGAGCATCCAGTTCGAATTGAAATGTTCGGGGATGACATAGACCGACTAATGTCATTGCACCCAGTTACTGGCGAGATTCTTACTGACGACAACGAGATCTATATTTTTCCGGCATCCCATTACACAGCCGGTCCAGAACGAATGAACAAAGCCATTTCCGCCATTGAGGCCGAAGTGGCGATTCGTATTCCTGAACTAGAGAGTCAAGGGAAGTTACTAGAGGCGCAACGCATCAAAATGCGAACGTCGTATGACATCGAGATGATGCAAAATCTTGGATTTTGTTCTGGTATCGAAAATTATTCTCGACACATTGATGGTCGTGATGCCGGGTCAGCGCCAAACTGCCTGCTTGACTATTTCCCTGAAGATTTCTTGCTAGTTATCGATGAAAGTCACGTGACGGTTCCTCAAATTGGAGCTATGTATGAAGGTGATGCTTCAAGAAAGCGAACTCTGGTTGAGCACGGTTTCCGATTGCCAAGTGCCATGGATAACCGACCGCTGAAGTGGCCGGAGTTTTTAGAGCGAGTTGGTCAGACTGTTTATCTATCAGCAACGCCTGGTCCGTATGAATTAGGTGTCGTAAATAACGATGTGGTCGAGCAGGTCATCAGGCCAACCGGTTTGATCGATCCGGAGATCATTGTTAAACCAACTAAGGGTCAGATCGATGATTTGATTCACGAAATTCGGTTGCGTGCCGCGAATGGCACTCGGGTGCTGGTAACGACTTTGACCAAAAAGATGTCTGAAGACTTAACCGACTATTTGTTAGAGCAAGGGATTCGGGTGCGTTATTTGCACTCGGAGGTCGATACATTACGACGCGTTGAGTTACTTCGTGAGCTAAGGCTAGGGGAGTATGACGTACTAATCGGAATCAACTTGTTGCGTGAAGGCCTCGATTTACCCGAGGTGTCACTAGTTGCGATCTTGGATGCAGACAAAGAAGGTTTTCTGCGCAGCCATCGCAGCCTGATCCAGACCATTGGTCGTGCGGCTCGTAACGTCTCTGGTGAAGTTCACATGTACGCGGACCGAATAACGGATTCGATGCGGGTTGCCATCGATGAAACAAATCGTAGACGAGAAAAGCAAGTGGCCTACAACTTAGAACACGGCCTAGATCCGCAACCACTGCGAAAGAAGATTGCAGACATTACTGATCTGATTTCAAAAGAGGATGAAGATACTGAATTGTTCATGGCTGATCAAAAATCAGGTGTCCGTGTTCCGACGTCAGTCAGAGAAAGCCTTCGCAGTATCCCGGCTCGAGACTTGGGTGACTTGATCGACCAACTTTCTGAGCAAATGCATACTGCAGCTAGCGAATTGCAGTTCGAAGTTGCTGCTCGTCTTCGAGATGAAATACATGAACTCAAAAAGGAGCTGCGTCAAATGTCGCAGGCAGGGCACGCGTAGTCGTGTCTGATCTCGCTAGGGTTATTAGATGAACGTTTCTACAACTGTCTGGGTTGCAACACTAGGAATCCTCGTTGCGGCATTTGTGCTTGATTTTGTTGTAGTTGATGCCAGGCCACACGTATTTGGTCCTAAGCAAGCTGCGCGCTGGGTCGTTGCATACATCGTTGCCGCACTGCTTTTCGCAGTGTTTGTTTGGAATCACTTTGGAGCCGAATACGGCCAACAGTTCGTTGCTGGCTGGATAACTGAATACAGTCTGTCCGTCGATAACTTGTTTGTCTTTATTGTTCTCATGTCTTCGTTTGCGGTTCCCGAAATGCTCAAACACCGAGTCCTGTTGATCGGGGTGGCTATTGCGATTCTGCTGCGAGGCGTACTAATCGTGGTTGGCGCGGCTGCAATTTCTAGATTTTCTGCCACATTTTATGTGTTTGCAGCCTTTTTGTTTTACACCGCAATTTCTGTCTGGCGCTCTCACGATGAAGAGCCAGACCCAGAAGGCAATGGATTGATTCGGCTGGTTGAAAAGTACTTACCAACCACTCGTGAATACGTAGGCAGTAAGTTGACGACAAGTATTGACGGGAAGCGGTTTATCACGCCGTTGGCTGTAGTCATCCTCGCGGTAGGCACCACAGACCTACTTTTTGCCCTGGACTCGATACCAGCCGTGTTCGGACTCACCAAAGAACCATATCTAGTTTTCGCTGCAAATGCCTTCGCCTTGATGGGACTGCGGCAGTTGTATTTCTTGTTAGATGGACTTCTGTCAAAGGTTATTTACTTGGCGCGTGGCTTGGCGATCATCTTGGGGTTCATCGCCATAAAGCTATTTTTGGAGGCAATTGATGGAACAACCGATCTACATCCACCACATGTGACAATTGCCCAATCCTTGATGTTTATTGCATCCGTTTTAGGGGTAACAACTATTACAAGTCTCATTGCAGTGCGCCGTTCCCCAGAGTTAGCTCTTCAGTCTGAGATGTCACATGTGATGGAAGAGTCGACAGAGCATCGTGGCGATGCCATCGAGCATCTCGGATCCGAAGACTCTCAAGCTTAAGGAAATCGCATGGACGTCAGTCAAGGGTTGTGGCTCGCACTAATTCTGGGAATTCTCGGATTAATTGTGCTGGACTTTGTAACGGTAACTCGCAAACCGCATGACGTAATGTTCAAGGAAGCGGCTGCTTGGTCGATTTTCTACATCGGTATCGCGATTGCTTTTGGAGTTTGGGTTTGGGCGAGCCATGGATCAACTTTTGGAACGGAATACTTCGCAGCATATTTAGTCGAGAAGTCACTTTCAGTAGACAACCTCTTTGTATTCATCATCATCCTCACACAATTTGCGGTACCCAGCATCTACCACCAACGAGTTTTGCTCGTGGGCGTCATGCTCGCACTTGTTTTCCGAGGAGTGTTTATTGCACTTGGTGCAGCCGCTCTTGAAGCATTTGCCTTCACGTTCGTAATCTTTGGTGCAATTTTGATCTACACCGGTTATGGACTGTTTAAACACTGGCATGAAGATCCTGACCCGAGTGAAAACATTTTGGTTCGTAACATTCGTAAAGTAATTCCGTTTACAGATGAATACCATGGCACAAAGTTGACGATTAAGGAGGCCGGCAA
>CAIYGJ010000122.1 GCA_903925705.1 uncultured Actinomycetes bacterium
ATTGGTTATGATGAGTTTGAAATAGCAACGGCGGGAAAGTTTTTTGGAATTACTGCTTGATAGCAGAAATGTCTAGCTGCAACTTGATGTTGTCGCTGACTAGGAAGCCACCGGTTTCTAGTGCAACGTTCCAAGTTAGACCGTAATCTTTACGACTTAGTTCGGCAGTGCCTTCGAAGCCTGCGCGGTCGTTACCAAATGGATCTTTTGCAGTTCCGGTTGGCTCCACGGCAATGTCAATGCTGTTTGTGACACCCTTGATTGTTAGGTTGCCGGTGACTACGAAAGTGTCGCCAGTTGCCTTGATTGCGGTTGATTCAAAAACCAATTCGTTTGTGTTTTCGGTGTCGAAGAAGTCGGCACTCTTTAGGTGGCCATCGCGATCGGCGGAGCCGGTGTCGATTGAGTCAAGCTTTGCTGTGACTTTGGCAGAGGAAGATGCAGTGTCAGCGCCGACAACGATTGTGCCTTCGAAATCTGCAAAGTGTCCACGGACTTTTGTGATAACTGCGTGACGGGTTTCAAAACCTAAGCGTGAATGTGATGGGTCGATGACCCAGGTTCCCGCAATTGAAGAAAGTTCAGTCATAGCGACTCCTTAATAGTTGAAAATTGAACTATTTTAGTTTAACTTTCAACTACGGTGGAAGTCAAGTTACGCTCGGCGTGCCACGTCTTCCACGGCTTTAGCCACTGACTTCGCAACGTTTGGATCAAAGACACTTGGCACGATGTAGCTGGCATTTAGTTGCGCCGGAGATACGCAACCTGCGATTGCGTGAGCTGCTGCTAGCAAAGTCTCAGTTGTGATCTTTGACGATGCTGCGTCCAGCAAGCCACGGAAGATTCCCGGGAATGCCAAAACGTTATTGATCTGGTTCGGGTAATCACTTCGACCAGTTGCCACAATCTTTGCGTACTTGGCCGCAATCACTGGATCAATTTCTGGATCTGGATTTGCCATCGCAAACACGATTGAGTCTGGCGCCATCGATGCCACGTCAGCCTCAGTCAGAATGTTCGGTGCACTCACTCCGATGAATACGTCCGCGCCAGCAAGGCCTTCGCCTAATTTTCCGGTTACACCAGCCTTATTGGTATTGGCCATCATCCATTCGCTGGTTGATTCGCTATTAGGGCGGTCTTTGTAGATCGCACCTTCAGTGTCATATGCGGTGATGTTTTTCATGCCTGCTTCGTAAAGCAATTGGGCAACTGCAGTCCCAGCCGCTCCAGCACCACTCATCACGATCTTCAAATCTTCTGGTTTCTTCTTAACAATCTTTAGCGCGTTGGTTAAGGCAGCCAACACAACAATGGCGGTGCCATGTTGATCATCATGGAAAACCGGAATATCAAGAAGTTCGCGCAGACGCGCTTCGATTTCGAAACAACGAGGAGCTGAGATGTCTTCAAGATTGATACCACCATAAACCGGCGCCAAGATTTGAACGGTGCGAACGATTTCATCTACGTCTTGGGTATCAAGACAAACTGGCCAAGCATCAACATCAGCAAACTGTTTAAACAGCGCAGCTTTACCTTCCATAACGGGTAACGCTGCAGCTGGCCCGATGTTGCCAAGACCTAGAACCGCAGATCCATCTGTTA
>CAIYGJ010000123.1 GCA_903925705.1 uncultured Actinomycetes bacterium
AATCCAACCCCAGAGCTCATCGAGTCAGTGCGCGGTGACATTGCCCGAGCCCTGGCTCGAGTGGGATTTGAATCTGGGCAAAGCTACTCCTTCGACCAAGCACAACAGGAAATCTCAAAAATCTGGGCTGGCACGGTTGAAACCAAATGGCAGGTTTCATCTAGTGCCCTCGAGGCCTTGCGGAAGAACCCGGCAACATCCGAATGTCTGGCTGAAGTCCTGCGGGAAGCAGTTAGTAACGCTTCAAAGCATGGGAAGGCCACGAAGGTGGAAATCACCGTGAACATAGAAGATTCACTACTTGTATTGGAAGCGAAAGACAACGGATCTTCCTCAAACACAGGGAAAACCCAAGGTCTTGGAACTGAACTTCTTGATGATGTATGCAGCTCGTGGTCACTTGATCCGAAATTGGATTCAGGAATGATTTTGACCGCAAGATTTGCCCTGGAACATGGGTAGCGAAGGCCTCTCGACAAAACCAATCGCCCCGATTTGACGGCCTTATGATAACCCCGTATTTGAGCCGAAACCCCTTTTGCCTAAACGTAATCTCTTAAACAAGGGTGTTGGGTTTCAGGGAAGAATTTTCACTTTGGTGCAATTGACTACATATACATATGCACAAAATGTTGTGCGGTGTTTTGTTGCGCCTAAAAAAAGTTTCTATGCAAATACCGTTAGCTCAACTTTGGCGGTGATTGCATGACAGCTTCTGCACGGGGACGTCACCGTAAACTTCGTAGAAACATCCTGCACACAGTTGTCGCTACTGCTCTACTATCCGGAACTTTTACAGTTGTTGATCAAAGTATTAACGCCGTTCCAGCCAATGCAGCAGCTCCGACAATAGCGGCAGGTGGCAAAACTTTAGATGTGACTGGAACTAAGTTCTCGCTCGTCTTTAGCGAAACACTCGGCAGCGTTACTGCACTTCCAGGCTCATTTACTTTGGGCGGAACAGCCATTACACCAGCAACAGCGGCTGCAGCGGGTGGAACCACAATCGCGTCTGTGGTAGCGAATGGAACTTCCTTAAATTTCACGCTGACGAATCCAGTACCTGCTTCACTCGGGCTGACCATTGCCTACACAGCACCAACCAGTAATGCGGCTACAACAAACAATGCGATTCAAGACGTTAATGGCATTGATGCGGCAAACATTGGTGCACAGACAATCACTACATCTGCATCATCAGCTCCCACTTACGCATCATCGACGTTAAATGCCGCAGGATCATTGATCACGCTCACCTTCAATGAAGCATTGAATGCAACCACGGCGTCACAATCTAGTTTTACCGTTAAGTCTGGAACTAATGCAGCGACAACCGTGCCATCTGCTATTCAAGCTGTTTCGAGCGTTTCTGTTAGTGGAAGCACGGTGCTACTAAATCTAAGTTCGAGAATTGAATCTGGACTTTCAGTTTCGGTTGAATACACTGCACCAACCAACGACCCACTAGCTACTAACTCAGCGATTCAAGACACGGCTGGAAATGATGCGGCGTCATTTACCGCCACTTACGCGAAAACAGTTACATCTTCTTCAGGTGTTCCTAGGCTGATAAGTGCGACAAATGCTGCGGATGGTCACACCATAGCCTTGACATTTAGCCAAACCCTAAATACCTCATCGTTGCCAGCAGTCTCAGATTTTGTAGTTAAAGCAAACGGTAGTCCCGTATCACTATCTTCAGTGACGGTGGCAGCAAATTCGGCCATTGTTACCTTGACGCTGGTTGGGACAATTGAAACTGGCGCAACCATCACAGTCTCCTATGTACCACCTAGTGCCTGGAACATTGCCACGACAAACGTATCGATTCAAAAAATTACAACCGGGGAAGATGCTCTTGCATTTACCGACTTCTCAGTAACAAATATCTCATCAGCGCCATACGTGATTTCGACTTCGACAAATACCGGAGGAGATTACATCTACCTCAATTTTAATGAGGACATAGATCAAGCAACTATCAAAACACTTTCTCAATTTTCCGTAAAGGTGAATGGAATCAGTGTTTCATTATTGGATAGTCGTATAGGAACTGGTCTGCGGCAAGTTTACGTGAGATTAAGTAGCGCTTCGATTGAGCGAACTGACACCGTAACACTTTCATACACGCCCGTTAGCTATAGTGCGACAACAACCCCAGATGGAGTGCTCCAAGACCTTGCTGGATACGACGCGCCAGCCTTAGTGAATTTTCCGATCACAAACAACTCAACTAAAGACACCAGGCCACCAACGCTGCAGAGTGCCGTTGTTAGTACTGACGGTCTCTCAATGCAGTTGACTGCAAGTGAAGCCATCACGTCGTTCACAACGCTTTCAACAGGCTGGCAAATTTTGGTTAATGGCGTTGCGCGCACAGTAGCTTCAGCAACAATGCCGGCTGCACCAATTACATCGTTCACATTCAATTTTTCGCAGGCTAATCGAATCGGAGCCGGAGATGTTGTAACTGTTGGGTACACAAATAATGCTTACGCGAACAAATTCCAAGACGCATCACCATCTATTAATCAAGCAGCAACATTTTCAGGCCTGGTCGCTGTTAATAACTCGACAGTAGATAGAACTTCACCAGTACTGCAATCTATCGAAGTCCCAACATCTGGTGATCGATTGATTCTGCATTACAACGAAGCTTTAGGATCAACTCTGCCTGCCGTTAACACAACCAACTTTGGAGTCACAAATGGTGGTGCCGCGTGGCTACCTACTGGAATCTCTGTTTCGGGTTCGGATGTAATTCTGACTGGACCAACAACCATTGAGGCTGGCAAGACAGTAGTTTTGACAAAGTACACCGCACCCGCGAGTGATTCTTTAACCACAAACGCCGCCATTCAAGATTCAAATGGTAACGACGCTATTTCCTTAACAAATGTTGCAGTCACTAACAATTCAACTGTCGACATCACTTCGCCAACATGGGTATCCGCCACAACTAATGTCGCAGGCGATCAAATTACACTGACATTCAACGAAGACATTTCAGCGAACTTGGCTCCGCTTGCAAATGCATTTACGATTTCGTCGTCTATAGGTTCAGTTCCGACCGTCATATCTACTTCAACATCGGGCAGAACAGTTGTTTTAAACCTGTCGACACCGCTTCAAATTGGTTCCACGGTAACGTTTGGATACTCGGCACCTAATGCATCATTGCTAAATGGCTCAGGAAATGCTGCAATTCAAGACTTAGCCGGAAATGACTCAGCAACACTTTCAAATAAAGCTGTTACAAATATCTCTACGTACGACACGATCGGCCCTCTATTAAGTACGTTGGCAACCAGATCAGTCAGTGCAAACGGACAAACTCTCACACTTACTTTCAATGAAGCAATTGGAAGTACCGCCGCGTTAGCATCATCATTTTTAAACACAGCGGCAGGTTCACCAGTACCAGTTTCAGGTGTAGCTGTAAGCGGCAGCACGGTAGTGCTGACTTTGGGTTCAGT
>CAIYGJ010000124.1 GCA_903925705.1 uncultured Actinomycetes bacterium
AACTAACTTGGGCCGATGCTGTTGCCAGCGGAAGGATCACGGCAAGCGGCGAACGAAGTGACCTCAGCGAACTGCTTTAGCCAAATAAGCGAGGCAAGGTTTCTTCGCTGATTACGCGAAGTTCTTCAATTTCCAGCGAAATACTTTCGCCGAAAACCCCAGCTAATTCAACGCAACTACTCAAAGAATCAACCGAGCCGACCTTTGAAACTGGGAAACCCTTAGATTCACAAAGCGCTAAGAACTCATCGTTACGATCCTGTGGCACAACCACAACCGCGCGAGTGGCTGATTCACTCCAAAGGAAAGTAAACGCATCAAGTCGAGTTGGCACCTCAAGTCGAGCCCCAACTCCCGAACGCATTGCCATCTCAGCAACCGTCTGAGCAATGCCACCCTCAGAAACATCGTGAGCCGCAGCAAACAGACCATCACGTGATCCTGCAACCAAGATTTCGGCCAAGGTCATCTCTGCATTCAAATCCAAAACTGGAGGCAAGCCTCCAAGGTGCTTATGAATTGCATGTGCCCATTCTGAACCCGCAAGTTCATCGCGAGTGGTTCCCAGCACGTAAACAATTTCGCCATCTAGCTTCCAAGCCATTGGAGTGCGGCGATCAACGTCTTGAATGACACCAAGCACACCGATTACCGGAGTTGGGTGAATCGCAACTTCACCAGTTTGGTTATAAAACGATACGTTGCCACCGGTAACTGGTGTGCCCATTTCAAGACATGCGTCAGCAAGTCCGGTAACAGCTCGCTCAAACTGCCACATCACAGCTGGATCTTCTGGCGAACCAAAGTTCAAGCAGTTTGTAACAGCAAGTGGCTTTGCGCCAGTGACTGCAACGTTGCGATACGACTCAGCAAGTGCGAGCTGTGCTCCTTTGTAAGGATCAAGCGCAGCAAAGCGCGCATTGCAATCTGTTGAAACTGCAACACCAAGACCAGTTACTTCATCAACACGTATCATTCCTGAATCCTCAGGTTGAGCCAAAATCGTGTTGCCCATTACATAGCGATCAAATTGCGAAGTCACCCAAGACTTCGAAGCCAAGTTCGGCGTTCCAGTCATCGTTAACCAAGTCTGCTTAACTTCAGCAGCGTTCTTTGGTCGAACTAAGTTTTCCGGTCCTGATGCTTGGCGCACATCCATCCAATCAGGGCGAGCATATGGTCGTTCATAAACCGGACCATCGTGAGCAACAGATCGAGGTGGCACATTAACAATCTCTTCGCCATGCCATTCAACAGTTAATCGACCGGAGTTGTTAACTTCGCCAATAACTACGGCTTCAACATCCCACTTCTTGCAAACGGCCATGAACGCATCGATCTTGCCCGGCTCAACAACCGCACACATACGTTCTTGTGATTCGCTCATCAAAATTTCTTCAGGCGACAAAGTGCTATCACGTAGCAATACCCGATCAAGCCATACGTGCATGCCACCTTCACCGTTGCTGGCAAGCTCACTTGTTGCGCAAGATATTCCAGCGCCACCCAAATCCTGAATGCCTTCTACTAATCCAGCATGCAGAACTTCCAAGGTGCATTCGATCAATAACTTCTCCATGAATGGATCGCCAACTTGAACACTTGGGCGCTTGGCTGGACCATCAGCGTCAAAAGTTTCCGAAGCCAAAACACTTACGCCACCAATGCCATCGCCACCAGTGCGCGCGCCATAGAGAATGACTGCATTACCTAAACCAGTTGCTTTAGCTAAGTGAATGTCTTCGCGTTTCATGGTGCCAACACATAATGCGTTAACTAAAGGGTTGCCCTGGTAACTCGGATCAAAAACAATCTCGCCACCAATGTTTGGTAATCCTAAGCAGTTTCCATACCCACCAATGCCAGAAACAATTCCGGTTAGCACCCGACGAGTATCTGGATTTTCTGGATCACCGAAACGAAGTGGATCCATTACGGCAACAGGGCGTGCGCCCATAGAAATAATGTCGCGAACAATGCCGCCGATTCCGGTAGCGGCGCCTTGATACGGCTCAACATATGAAGGGTGATTATGGGATTCAACCTTGAACGTCACAGCCCAGCCCTGGCCAATATCAACTACGCCAGCATTCTCGCCAATGCCAACCAGCATCGAATCATTCGTTGGAACTTTGGTTCCAAATTGACGCAAGTGAACTTTGGAAGATTTGTAGCTGCAGTGCTCAGACCACATCACGGAATACATTGCTAATTCAGAAGACGTTGGGCGACGACCAAGAATCTCGCGAATTGACTGATACTCGTCTTTCTTTAGACCGAGTTCAGCAAATGGTTGTGATGCCTTAGGTGAGGCAATCGCATCGGAAACTTTATCAATGCTCATGCTGAAACTTTTCCGTCGTTAACAAGTGACTTAAGAAGTGAGGTAAAGAAACCAAGTCCATCAGTTGTTGGTCCAGTTAGCTTTTCAACTGCGTGCTCCGGATGCGGCATGATGCCAACAACATTTCCTCGTGCATTCGTAATGCCTGCAATGTCGCGTCGCGAACCATTTGGATTTAGTTCCAAATAGCGAGCGATGACTCGACCTTCGCCTTCGAGTTCATCTAAAGTCTTTTCGTCAGCTACATAGCCGCCTTCACCATTTTTTAATGGAATCAAAATTTCTCGGCCAATTTCAAAATTCGAAGTCCACATCGAACTATTGTTTTCAATTCTAAGTTTCTGATCTCGACAAATGAAATGCAAGTGATCATTACGAGTCAACGCGCCAGGCAATAAATGTGATTCTGTTAATACTTGAAATCCATTACAAATTCCTAGAACTGGCAATCCGCCATTTGCAGCATCCACAAGTTTTTCCATAACCGGAGCAAACTTTGCAATCGCACCACAGCGTAAATAATCACCATACGAAAAACCGCCAGGAAGAACTACTGCGTCGACGGAATGAAGGTCAGCATCTGCATGCCATAGTGCAACGGATTCGCCGCCAGCTAATCGAACCGCACGCGCGGCATCTTTATCGTCAAGAGACCCAGGGAAGGTGACCACGCCAACCCGTGGGCTCATGCTTGAACCTCAACGGTGAAATCTTCGATTACTGGATTACTCAAAAGCGTGGAGGCAATTTCATGGATCTGGGCCAGCTTTGCAGCATCAATTTCGCCATCAATGTTGAGAACGAACTGCTTGCCCTGTCGCACATCAGCAACACCGGATAATCCAAGTCGGCCAAGGGCACCCAAAACAGCCCTGCCCTGTGGATCAAGGATTTCAGGTTTTAGTGCCACATTTACAACAACTACCGACATAAAACCTGCTTCTCTTACAAAAAGTGGTGTTCTAGGGCAAGCCCCAAAAAGCCAGTTCCGACCCTACTAT
>CAIYGJ010000125.1 GCA_903925705.1 uncultured Actinomycetes bacterium
CAGCTTGATTTCCAATATCCAGCGGCGCAAGTCCTTCTCAGGCGTTGCGCTCGCTTCGGCTGGTATCTGGTTTGGTTTCTTATCTGGGTACTCAAAGGCCGCGAGCGACACTAAGCAAGCTCAGCAATTATTTGCGAGTCCGACGCCTACTTTGATCAAATCGACTTTGCCACCCGCCCTTGAACCCCTTGTGCAAGGAGTGCCTAAGCGCGGTCAACACTTTGCAATCATGCGTATTCCATCTCTTGGTTCAGACTGGGTCAGAACAATTTCAGAAGGCACAACGCTGGGGATTTTAGATGGCCTTGGAATTGGGCACTACCTGCGAACTGAATTCCCTGGAGAGCCGGGCAATTTTGCAGTTGCTGGCCATAGTGGCAATAGGTGGACACCATTTACTAAGTATCAAAAAATCAAAATTGGCGACGTAATCCAGATTGAAACATTCAATACCTACTTCACCTATGAAGTAATTGAAACTGCCACGGTTAATGACACTGACATGAAAACGGTTTATGAAAACCCAAGCCTTAAATCAGATACTGACGGTCAGAGCTGGCTAACGATAACAACTTGCGTAACTGATGGACCTACAGACAAGCGAATCGCTATTTATGCAAAATTAGTTTCTGAGGTGTCCAAGGAGTAGTTTGCAATTATGCATCCTTTAAAGCTCCTCACCGCTTCACTTGCCACCCTTGCGCTTACTGCCTGCTCGACAAACGCATCAGATATAACTCCATCTGAAAGTCCTACCGGTACACCCACTAGTGCAACGGCATCCCCGCCAGAAACTTCATTCTCTGCAGAAGCGGTTATCTTGGTGACTCGAGCGTTTTATGACGAGTACATGGATTGCATGACTAACCCTCCGGCTGCAGCTGAGGGACAAGTTGGAAATTGGTGTTCTAGTAACAATTCGAATGCAACTTCAAGTTTCCCATCCAACTTAGCTGCGGGTGGCATTGCCGAAGCTGGCGCTGATCCGATAGTTTGCGCCCAAAGTTTTCCAATGAGCTATGAAGTTAGAGATGACGCCTCATACTCAAGTTCCGAAAAGGTCGGTAAGGCTTTCTTGTCGGAACAATTTGGCTCAGGTGAACTTGTGCTCTCCGTACTTTTGAGTGGCGCTGGAGATAAATTACTCGTCGACAACATAGTGTGTCCGGTCCCGAGTTAGACCTGGTGCTTACGCGCCCTGTGAAAACTCTTGTTGAGTTTCAATGTCAGCATTAATTTCAGCCAAGACTTTTTCGTAAAGTGCCAACATATCGTCCATTTTTGGAAGGTCTGCCAGATTAGGTCGCGACGCATCGCCAGGTGATTCCTGATTTTTTGCCAAATGTTTTTTACTCAACGCTCACACCCCCGTGAGCCTCAATCGTACAAATCGGACACTAATTTCGCAACTTTTTCAGTGCTACCAAGCATTTTTCAGGGGTTAACCCTGTGTTGGCTTCCCATACAACAAGTCATCAGCATCCAAGATGCGATATGCATAACCCTGTTCGGCAAG
>CAIYGJ010000126.1 GCA_903925705.1 uncultured Actinomycetes bacterium
TGGGCCGTTAATCGGAACGATGTCTTGTGGGCAAGATGAGAATGCAATGATGCAATCCATCTCTGCGCGCAAGGTGATGTATTCACCCACGCCTGCTGGGCAACCATCCCACTTGATTGAGTTGTTATCCGTTGGGCTAACTGGGATGTTCATGAATAGATTTAGTGGCGCTGGGTGAACTAGGCGCTCAACATCGATCTTGTCCAAAGCAACTTCTAAATTATCTTTGCAGTTCATGTGGTACTCGGTACAACCAAGCTGTTCGTAGCGGTAACGATCGCACGATGGCATCAAGGTGTCATGGATGCCAGGAGTGGTGTCTTCAATGATCGTCATGATGTCTCGACGCTTAGTGGTTACCAAGGTGTCGCCAACGCTAGGAATGATCTTTAGCAATGCAGCGTGGGTGTGATGCATTGACATGTATTCGTTCATGTCGTTTGCAGCAAATGCCCAGAAGTCGATGACTTGCTGGCCGAAAGTATTGATGACTTTTAGAGTCTGACCCTTCTTCATGCGATCTGCCACTCCATGGCGAGCTTGGATTAGTTTCAATTCAGACATCTTGACCTCCATAAATTCATGTTCTACAGACACCTTAGGCTGTTAGGTATGGCTATTGATGCATCGCGGTTCACAATTCACCCAGAGGTAAAGCTGGCTCTAGCAACAGGAGAAGCAGTTGTTGCCCTGGAGTCCACAATTATTAGTCATGGTTTGCCAAGCCCACGTAACGTCGCGGTAGCTGGCGACATCGAGCAAAGTGTGCGTGACGGAGGAGCAATCCCAGCCACGATCGCGATCATTAACGGCGTAGTAAAGGTTGGTTTGTCAGCGGAAGAACTCGCGATCCTTGGTGACCCCAATAGCAATGTTGTTAAAGTTTCAACGCGCGATCTTGGGCCAGTTCTGGCTGCTGGGGGACATGGCGCAACAACAGTTTCAGCCACAAGTCACATTGCGCACCTGGCAGGTATCAAATACTTTGCGACCGGCGGCTTGGGCGGCGTGCATAGAGGAGCGCAAGACACTTATGACGAATCAGGTGACTTAGTAACGCTTGCTCGAACACCAATTACTGTGACGTGTGCTGGTGTTAAATCAATCCTTGATGTTGGAGCAACGTTAGAGCGCCTTGAGACTCTCGGGGTAACTGTTGTTGGATTCGGCACCGATGCCTTCCCAGGCTTCTATCGCGCTGACTCCGGCTTTGGAGTTCCATGGCGCGTGGACACTGTGGCACAGGCTGCAGCCATTGGCATCCAGCGCGATGCAATTCAAGCGCCAGGCGCCGTAATCATTGCAAAGCCCGTTACGGAAGCAGATCAACTTGATCTTGCGCTGCATGACCGAGTTTTAGCTGACGGCATGGCAGCGGCCGATAAGGCTGGAATCTCAGGTAAAGATGTAACGCCGTTCTTGCTTGATTGGTTCCACACTCAAACCAATAACCAGTCGCTGGAAGTTAACGTGACTTTAATCAATGCCAATGCCCGATTAGCTGCCGAAATTGCCGTGGCGGCACTTAAGTCATGACGACGCAGGCAAAATCAGGTATCTGCATTATTGGTGACATTAATGTCGACGTTATTACCTTGCTTTCCGGACCATTGCAAAAAAATACTGATACAACTTCGACGAATGCAATTACTTTAGGCGGCTCAACCTGCAACATGTCGGTTTGGCTTAAACATCTGAATGTCGACGTTGATCTTGTCAGCGCAATTGGTGATGACGTTTTAGGCACTTGGGTAATCACACAACTTCAAGCGTTCGGTGTTTCGGATAAAAACATCAAAACGATTACCAATAATCGAACTGGAACTTGTGTGATCTTGGTTGATGAAACTGGCGCGCGCTCGATGATGCCAGATTTTGGCGCAAACTTAGTTCAATCGGTTGACCAAAGCTTGGAAAATCTTATTGCTGAATCTGACATTGTCGTGATGAGTGCTTACACCTTCTTCAGACCTGAGTCACGGACGTTTGCACTTGACGTATTGGAATGTGTGGGACGATCAAATGCTCGAATGGTAATCGACGCAGCGTCGAGTTCACCGATTGAAATCGCTGGTGTTGAAAAGGTTCGTAACTACCTTGCGCGTGCTGATCTGGTTTTAGCAAATGAAGACGAATTTGCTGCACTTGGTAACGGCGCTCCCGATGGCTGGACCACAGCATTTCGAAATCTCATCGTTAAGAAAGGCCCGCGGGGAGCGCTTTGGCTTTCACTTGGAACGGAAGTTGCCTCCGTAAAGGCCGAGGAAGTCAAAGTTGTTGACACAACCGGCGCAGGTGATGCATTTGCAGCTGGCCTGCTATCCCAACTGCGCCTTCGCCCAGATTGGCAGAATTTGAATGAGGTTGACTACGCGCAATCGCTACTGGTGGCTTCACACACTGCGGCGGAGAATTGCAAAACGCTTGGGGCAACACCAGTTTCCTGAACTTGTTGCGACTTACTTATTCAGCGACGAAAGTCCAAACTAAGCCATTGTCCTGACCAGTAATTTCTATATGTCCTGCAGCTTCGCCTTCTTCGGAAAATACGAACGCAGGACATTTCACAATTTTGCCGTCAGATTCACATGGGCCGGATGTGTTGAACGGTACATCTGGACCTGAAACCAACCCATTTGACGCCCACATGCCATTGTCCGGAATAAAGGATTCAACAACTTCGGCGCTGACTTCGCTAGCCAGAGCGCCACAAGCGACGGTAGCAACGCGGTACTTCACATCGTTTACGACTAAATCTGATTCCTGGCGAACAAATGGTTTTGAACCTTCGGAAAAGGTGCTGCAATCAAGAGTGACATTTGCCTCGGCAACTGCCGGCATATCTTCATAAGCAATGCTGGGCGCAACTGATGGAGCCATGCTCTTGTCAGAAATGCTAGCTGCAGGTTTTTGCTCGGAACAGCCAACAAGGGCTAGCGAGACCGCGAGGCCGGTAATCACTCCGGGAAGTTTCATAGTTTTAGCCTACGTCTGGTGTGCACATAGGTGAGTTAGCCACACGCGTTGGGATACCCGTCAGTAAGTCATAGGCGAGCGATACATTGAAGGCTATGGAATCGCGCTTTGCAAACCCTGGAGATGTTGGTCATTTCCTGCATTACGGGGGATCTGGCGGAACCCACGAGCTTGATCACGATTTCGTCGTGGTCGACGTTGAAACCTCAGGGCTAGATCCGGCCGCTGGCGCTCGAGTGATTGAGATCGCCGCAGTCCGAGTCAATCAAGCCGGCCAGATCTTAGACTCCATGTCTTCACTGGTTAACCCAGAAGATGGAAATACCGGTGCTGATTGGATTCATGGCATCAGCGCCGAGATGGTCCAAGATGCTCCAACTTTTGATCAAGTTTTTGATGACTTAGCTCGAGTTATGGACAATGCAATCTTTGTAGCTCACCACGCCAAGTTTGATGAAGGATTCGTGGCTGCTGAAGCACAACTTGCTGGCGCCAAACTTTTGATGATGCCGGCTATCTGCACTTACTGGCTGGCTCGAAATACCGTAAAAGGAACTGACAATTTCAAATTGGGAACTTTGGCGGCGCACTTTGAAATTTCCCAAGAGAGTGCGCACACTGCTCTTGATGATGCAAAGGTTGTAGCAACGATACTTCCGAAAATGCTTGCAAACTACAAGGCGCTAACTTATTTCACGCAGCCAACTGAGCAACCAAGAATTGGTAAGAGTTCTGCTCTATTGCCCAGGTAAATCTCGAGAGATTTAGTTAATTGTTACGGCGCCATTTGGAGTCTGAAACGTAACTGAATTTAATCCGATTTCATCGTCTTCAATCCAAGTCAATGCAATGTCATCAAGCAGAGCTTCTGGGGTATCGCCCAACCACGAAGTCAAGGAGTCGCGGTCACCACTTAGTGCAAATTCGGTGATGCTCACAGATTCAGTTCCGCCAACACTTGGGTGAGCGCTCATGTCATCCCACTTGATGAAGAACGGCAAAATCGGTTCAGCGATTAGGTCAATGACACCAATCTGCTTCCAAGTTAGATCGCTGCCACCTGGACGCAAGCGATGTCCTGGGCCAGCCTGACGGCCAATTCGAGTTTCTAGGGGAGCAACATCTTCAACGCGAACTGCCCAACCCATCCAGCCACCGCCGGCCTCAGCGCGATTGCGAACTGCTTGACCAAATGGCACCGTCTCAGCAACTGGGTGTTCAAGTGGGGCAACAATTTCAATGTATTGGCCCGAGGCCATTGGCAAAATAAAGTTTCGGGTGCCAGCACGTGGGTGCTTGCCACCATCGATGAATGCAACGCCTAACTCAGCACCAAGGCGCTGCACTGTGTCCGCAAGTTCGGCATTCGTGACGGCGTAGGCGACGTGATCAAGTTGCATGAGAAAACTTTGGCACAACCGGGACAGGTCCGCAGCACCGGGGTCGAGTTTTGGAAGCGACACGCTGGGCGTGTCATTACCGAGGTTGCGGGGGTTTATTGTCTAGATTTTCGTTAAGCACCCAGAGGGACGGCGGAGGGGAA
>CAIYGJ010000127.1 GCA_903925705.1 uncultured Actinomycetes bacterium
CAACCCCGTTTGTCGCTGACCCGGCAAAGCGCAGCCAGGTTGTAGCAACTATCGATTTCAACGAATCCATCGATGCTGAAGTTGTGGCAAAAGTTCTTCGCGCATATGGCATTGTTGATACTGAGCCATATCGCAAACTTGGTCGTAACCAACTTCGGATTTCGGTATTTCCTGCCGTTGAACCAAGTGATGTTAGGCAATTGCTTAAGTGCATAGATTACGTGATCGCACAGCTTGCTAAGTAATTCGCTTCTGTACAGTTAGTTCGTGACCTTACGCAGACCAGTTCGAGATAAAACCACCTGGATTTCCTATTTGCAAGCAACCTGTTTTGGTTGGTTCATTTTTGGTTTCGGTGGCACACTGCAGTTCTTGCGCGAGGACTTAGATCTTTCTCGCACCGTAGTTTCATTTCACTCCCTTGCCATGTCTGTGGGTTCAGTAACTGCGGGACTTGCCACTGGCGCAATCATCAAGCGCACTGGTCGTGGCTTAATGCTTCGGTATTCCTCAATTTTGCTCGCTACCGGAATCTTGTTTTTCACCCTTGGACAATCGCTGCCGTTCACACTGATTGGTGTGGCATTCACAACTTGCGCTGGATCCCTAATCATTCAGGGCACGGCTTCTTACTTGGCTTACCAACAAAAACAGGCAGCGCCAGCGGCCATTAGTGAATTGCACGCAGTTGCATCATCCATTGGATTACTTGCACCCGTAATGGTTGGAGTCGGTGTAACAGTTGGGTGGGGCTGGCGACCAGGTATTCAAGTTGCCGCAGTTGGAGTCTTGTTAATTGAAGTTATTCGCGGCAAGAACACTGACCTTTACGGGCCGCGCGCAGTAGAAGATGAAGTTTCGGATCACCATGATCTGCCAGGTGCCTTTCCAAGTCTGTTTTGGTGGGCTTGGTTAATTCTTGTGTTCACAGCCAGTGTTGAATTCTCGATGTTGCTTTGGGCGCCGGAAGTTTTATCAACTCAAGGTGGCTTAACCAAAGGTGCCAGCGCTGCCGCCTTGGCAACCATTGTTGGCGGCATGTCAGTTGGCCGTTTAATCGGTGCCCGCTTAACTTCTAAATTTGATTCTGAATTCTTGTATCGTGGCGCATTGATTCTTTCTTTCGTCGGCTTCTTAGGTTTTTGGCTTTCCAGCTCAGGCCTAGTCATGCTGGTTTCGCTGACTATTACAGGTCTTGGGATGTCACTGCATTTCCCGTTTGGCTTTGAACGCGCACTTCGAGCTAGCGGCGGTCGACCAGATCGCGGCGGCGGCAAACTTTCGATTGGAACTGGATTTGCTAGCGGTGTTGCCCCGTTTGCACTTGGTGCGTTAGCCGATCAAATTGGAATTCAAGGCGCATATGTAATTGTGCCAATTTGTTTGGTGCTAGCGATTACCATCGCATCGCTACGGCCAGTGAAGTTAGTGCCCGCGGGTAACTAGTTACTACAAGTACGGAATTACGGCTGCGGCCATAACGGCAACAAAGAAACTAACAAGAACAACGATTGTGACGATGCGACGCGTGCGTGGATTCATGGTTTAACAATAACTCATCAATTAGATAAATCGGACATCTGATCTAGGCATAGCAATGGGGCGCACCGTTTTGCACAGTACGCCCCAAAGACTTTGTATTACTTATTAGCCGAGCAGTTCCTTCAATGGGTGAATGCCGAAGTAGATCATGAATGCTGCGGCGATAATCCACATCAATCCTGATACTTCCTTTGACTTACCCTGCGCAACCTTGATGGCGACGAAGGAAACCATACCCGCGCCGATACCGTTTGTGATCGAGTAAGTGAATGGCATCAAGATGATCGTCAAGAACGATGGAATCGCAATTGCGTAATCATCAAATGGAATGTGGCGAATCTGAGTCATCATCAAGAAGCCCACGATAACCAGCGCTGGTGCTGCTGCTTCGTAAGGAACAATCTTGGTTAGCGGTGCAATGAACATCGCTAGCAAGAACAAAGTTCCGGTTACCAAGCTGGCAATACCAGTGCGAGCTCCATCACCAATACCTGATGCAGATTCGATGTAAGCGGTGTTGGATGAAGTTCCAGCCAAGCCACCTGCCATCGCTGCAATCGAGTCAACAGCAAGGATTTCGCCAAGGTGTTCTACTTCACCATCAGCTGTCATCAGGTCTGCTTCAGTAGCAAGACCGGTAACGGTGCCAATGGTGTCAAAGAAGTCACTAAGCAAAAGTGAGAACACTGCCAAACCTGCAGCCAATGCGCCAATCGCACCGAATGCACCGAAGATGTCGATGTCAAACAATGGAGTTGGATCAACATAACCAATTAAGGTCTCCGGAATCGCTGGCACATTCAAACCCCAGCCTGTTGGGTTCTCGAGACCCGGCAGACTTGGATCGGTGTTAGCGCCACCAATCTTTTGCGTAGTTTCCAAAAGGACTGCAACAACTGTTGTTGCTACTAGTCCAATCAGGATTGCAGCTCGCTTGCGAAGGGCAACCAATACGACCATAAGGAGAAGTCCAAACACGAACGTAAAAATTGGCCAGCCTGCGAGCTCACCATAAACCGCAAACGTAATTAGTGGAACACCTGGGCGAACAACGCCGGCATCAACTAAACCGATAAGTGCGATGAATAAACCGATACCTGCACCGATTGAATACTTCAATGCATCAGGAACTGCGTGGAATACCGCAGTGCGGAATCCGGTCAGAACCAACACCAAAACAATGAAGCCTTCGATGATGACTAAGCCAAAAGCTTGTGGCCAAGTCATGTATGGAGCAAGGCCAAATGCCAAGAATCCGTTTAGACCTAGACCGGCTGCGATTGCGATAGGGAAACGACCGTAGACGCCCATAAAGATGGTCATCAAGCCAGCAACTAAAGCAGTAGCGGCCGCTACCAACGAAATTGCTACCCCGATGTCCTGGCCACCACCTGGGAAATTCCCATTGATGTCCTTGGCGGTACCGACGATAAGTGGGTTAAGTACGACGATGTAGGCCATAGTCACGAATGTGACCACGCCTCCGCGTATTTCAGTCCCAAGATTTGAGCCACGCTCGGTCATGTGGAAATAGCGATCCCAGCCCGATGTGCCCTGTGTTTTTGTAGTGGTTTCCATAACGACACGCTAGTGTCCTACTTGTGGGTAACAGTGCAGACTCTCTGAACGAATCGGGTCAATCCCGTAATGGTCAAAGTCAGCGCAATGAACTTGCGCCACTTGAAGTTAATGGAATCACAGCAGTCACAATAGGCACAGGAATCTGGTCTGCGGCAACTCTGGTTATGGTCCTAATGCGCGACCAACTTGAGGCTTCAGGTCGAGGCAACTGGATCGCTATCGGTGTTGCTGGAATCACTCTTGGCTTGCTCGGATTGCGTTACACCAAACGTCGAGTGGCTCGGATTGAACGCAACAAGTAACTAAAAGTTACTTGTCATCATCGCCGTAAAAATCAGAAATCTCGGTTGCCGATTCGTCGGAATCTAAGTTTTCCATTTCGAGGATTTCAGTTGCCGCCTCGATTGCTTCCACGGCTTCTTTCATCGCGAATTCTGAAGCAATCGCTTCGGTGCGATCCTCTGCTTCGTCTGCATCAATTGAATCGGTTTCATCTGCATCAATTGGCTCTGGATCTGCCACGTAATCAGGCAGATCACTTGAGTCACTTTGTTCATCAGCGCGATCGTCAATTACTAAGTCAACAACTGGAATCGGAGTTGATTGAGCGACTCGAACTGACGAGTGCGCACCACAACCAAATGTGGTTGCAACTACTTGACCGTCGGCTGCGCCAAATTCATTTCCACAAACACCAAATACTTGACCAATCGATCCACCGATTGCAACTAAGAAGCCACATGAACCACAGTTTGCGGGAGCTGATTTAGCCATCGCAGAGCGCGGGCCGTTTAGTTTTTCAAACCAACGATCAACTGCGCGCTCTAGCCCAACGGTACTTAAAACTTTTTCTCTACCTAAACCAAGTTCCCATTGCGCTGGATGAAGTGGTGCAAGGTCATCGGATAGTTCTTCCAGATCACCGAGAGCGGTAAATCCTGCAGTAAGTCGCTCATCATCTTCCGAGATTGGCAACAGATCGCCAACACCCAAGTCGCCGGCTTCAACACGATCCGCCCATGGCTTCCATTGCTCAGGAACAAGTGCGGCTGAACCTGGCAACAGGTTTACTTCGCTAACGGAAAGTTCAACCTGGCCATTAACTTCAACCAGGCTTACTTCCCAATACCAACCTGGGTATCCGGGTGAAGTGCATTCGAAGGTGTAGCTAGTAATTGTTACTGTCGAATCTTCTGATGGCTCAACAACAGAATCCAAAGCCTTGCCAACATGGTCAGCAGGAATGGATTCAAGGAGCGCGGATCGAGCTAAGTCGATCGCTGATGTTGTTGTGTTCAACTACGCGTCAATCTGGTCTGCGACACCGCGAAGCACGGCTACGAGCTTTTCAGTTTGCTTGTCATCCGGGTAACGGCCACGACGAAGGTTTCCGGCGTAACCATCAAGAAGTTTAATGACATCTTCCAAAACGATTGCCATATCTTCAGCATCTCTGCGGCCGCCCTTGGCAACACTTGGTGGCGCTTCCAGGATTCTCAATGACAATGCCTGCATACCCTTTTTGCCATCGGCCACGCCAAACTCACAGCGGGTGCC
>CAIYGJ010000128.1 GCA_903925705.1 uncultured Actinomycetes bacterium
GACTTGGCTTATGTCAAACAGATCAACTCAAATCGATCGCCTTAATTTAGTTTCACTGCTTGAGCGCGAACGCAAAACTTATCGCGATAGCAACCCAAAGTCATTGGCGCTCTACAGAGATGCGAAGAATTTGTTTGGTGGCGTACCAATGCCTTGGATGAATAAGTGGGTCGGTGGTTTTCCGCTTTACATGCAGGGTGCGAAAGGCAACATCATCACCGATGTTGATGGTCATGAATACATTGACTTCGCACTCGGCGACACTGCAGCAATGACAGGACACTCACCTGATGCCAGCATCAAGGCAATTATTGATCGCATGCAAGACCTCGGTGGTATAACAACCATGATGCCTACTGAGGATGCGCAATGGGTTGGCGCGGAATTAACAAGGCGTTTTGGAGTGCCACTGTGGTCTTTCACTGTTTCAGCTACTGATGCAAATCGTTGGGCCATCAGGTTGGCAAGGCTTGCAACTGGCAAGAGCAAAATTTTGGTTTTTTCATATTGCTACCACGGGTCAGTCGATGAAGCTTTCGGCGTATTGGACGAAAATGGAAATACCGTTGCTCGGCCAGGAAACGTGGCCCCACCAATTCCAATTGATCAGACAACTCGAGTAGTTGAATTCAATGACTTGCCTGGTCTTGAAGCTGCACTAAAACATGGCGATGTCGCTGCCATCTTGACTGAGCCAGCTTTAACAAACATTGGAATCGTCTTACCTGAACCTGGCTACCTTGAAGGAATGCGCGAGCTGGCAACAAAATACGGCGCACTTCTGATGATCGATGAAACTCACACCATTTCTGCGGGCTACGGTGGCATGACAATGCGAGACAACTTAGAGCCTGACATTTTTATTATTGGTAAAAGTATTGGCGCTGGAATCCCATCCGGTGCATACGGGTTTACGCAAAAAGTTGTAGATCTAATTAACTCTCACACCGAAGCTGACTTGCTAGACGTTGGTGGCGTAGGAGGAACCCTTGCAGGTAATGCTCTGTCACTAGCAGCCATGCGGGCAACGTTAGGCGAAGTATTAACGGAACAAGCATTTGAACACATGATTTCGCTAGCAACTCGTTACGCCGACCAAGTCAACGCTGCGTTAGATAAATATGAAGTGCCGTGGTCAATTTCCCAATTAGGCGCGCGAGCTGAGTACCGCTTCACATATCCTGCTCCAAAAACCGGAACTGAAGCTATGCACGCTGGTGATGACGAGTTAGATGAATTTATGCACCTCTTTATGTGTAATCGTGGCGTACTAATGACACCTTTTCACAACATGGCATTGATGTGTCCGACAACAACGCAAGACCAAGTTGATCGTCACGGCGACCTTTTTGCTCAAGCAATGGCGGAGCTAACTCAAGGGTGATCCCGCTTTCCGTGATTGCCATTTAGAATTTCAACATGACTCTGCGCCGCCGACTTCAAATCTTTATTGCGTTTTTCGCAGTGATGATTTTAGTCGTGGGGGTTTGGGAACGATATGTATATCTAGTGGCTCGTGCCGAAATTAGTGAATCACTAGCGATAGACATCAGGTTGGACGAAGTCGCAAACCAACTATCGTTTGCTCTCAGTGCTTCAATTTTCGTAAGTCTTTTTCTACTAATACTTGCTTGGGTATTTTTGGAACGGTGGGTACTTGCCCCACTTGATGAAATGCGCACTGAGTTACGATTGGTTGCCAGCGGTACGATTCATCAAGTTATCGAAGTTTCAAATCCGCCGGAAATTCAACTGGCTGCAGCAGATGCCGAATCAATGCGGCAAAACTTAGTAGTCCAGATTGATCTTGCCCGCGCAGCCTGGCAGGGTCTAGAACAAAATGCACCACTTGTGGCTTCAATGCGTCGAGCGTTGTCACCCACTGCAATGGATACCGCTAACTTCGGACTCGATGTCGCTGGACAAACCTTGCCCGCAAGTGGCGCGATTGCCGGCGACTGGTGGGATGTCATCAGAACTCCAAAAGGCATCGCACTTGCAATGGTGGATGTCACTGGCCACGGTCCAGAGGCCGGGGTATTGGGACTTCAGATCAAGGCGATTATGACGGCAGCACTTTCGGCCGGTTTCAGTCCAAGTACCGTGATGGAAAGAGTTTCCTCTGGGTTAGTAGATGTGGATGCGCTATTGGCCACCGCGGTAATTCTAGAAATACCAAATGAAAAAACGCAGCCCGCTAAATGGGTAAATGCTGGACATCCAGCTGGCTACTGGATTGACGCTAATCACCTGATAACAGCATTGAATCCAACTGGCCCCATGCTGGCCGGTTTTAGTGGAACCTGGGAAGCCAAGGAGTTCTACTTCAATCCAGGCGACCGCATAGTCCTGGTATCTGATGGCTTGCTAGAAACTCAAGATGAAAGAGGCGAAGAGTTTGGGACTCAGGGCTTAATAACTTCGGTTGTTACGGGTGAACATGTTGGAAATTCTGCCGATCTAACCAACTTGATTGTGTCAACAGCTCGTCAAGATTCCGTTACTTGGAATCGCGACGATGTCTCAGTTGTTGTAATTACCCGTAGGCTCGGATAGTGAGCGAGTCAGTGAACCCACAGCTTCGGCCTGAAATGGCAAAGTTACCCACATACAAAGCTGGAAAAAAAGTAGATCCAGTTAATGGATTGACTGCATACAAGTTGTCCAGCAACGAGATCGCACATTCACCACTCCCAAGTGTTGTGGCCGCAATCGTTGGTGCTGCAAGTGAAATCAATCGCTACCCAGATCCATTTACAACTGGACTGAATCAAGCACTTTCCACCAAGTTCTCAATTCCTGTCGAGCACATTGCAACTGGAACCGGATCAGTTGGTGTTTGTCAGCAAATCATCCAAGCGGTCGCTGGCGCTGGTGATGAAGTAATTTATGCCTGGCGTTCGTTTGAGGCTTATCCAATCATTACAACAATTGCTGGCGCAGTCAGCGTTCAAGTTCCGTTAACGAATGACGGACAGCATGATTTAGCAGCAATGTTGAATGCGATTACACCAAAGACGCGGGCAATTTTTGTCTGCACACCCAACAACCCAACCGGTGGAATTGTTACCCAACAACAAATAAATGAATTCTTAGCAAAAGTTCCAAAAGATATCCTTGTCGTAATTGATGAAGCATACGTCGAATTCAATCGAGATCAGGATGTAATTGATGGCATTGCCACTATGAAAGCAAATTCAAACGTCGGTGTCCTGCGAACTTTTTCAAAAGCTTATGGACTTGCAGGTTTACGAGTTGGATATTTCATAGGGCCAAAAAATGTGGCAGATGCAGTGCGAAAAACTGCCGTTCCATTTGGGGTTTCCAACATTGCTCAAGTCGCTGCCGTTGCATCACTTGAACATGAACAAGAGTTGTTTAAGCGCGTTGATGAAGTAGTTGGAGATCGACTTTGGTTTGAAGCAGAACTAGCAAAGCTTGGATTTAAAATTCCGCCAAGCCAAGCAAATTTCGTATGGATTCCAATGGGGGAACACACTGAAGAATTTGCAAAGCGCAGTGAAGGTATTGCAGTTTCAATTCGACCGTTTCCGGGCGAAGGTGTTCGGATCAGTATCGGCGAACGCCAAGCACTTGAACGAGTTATTGAACTTGCGAAAGAGTTTGTTTTTTAACGGATTCAACAGCGACGACAATTGCAACGCTGACAATAACTATTAAGCCACCAATCAAGATGTTTGGTGTAAGTGTTTCATTAAAAATAATGATGCCAAGTGCGACGGCAACTATCGGATTTACGTAGGCGTAAGTAGACACCAAAGTAATCGGAGCATTTTCAAGTAGCCAGGTATAGACGGTGTATCCGATGAGGGAGCCCACAGTAACTAGATAGATCCAGCCGCCCCAAGATCTGGAGCTGGCATCCATGAAATCTGAAATTGATTCCTGGTGAATCATTCCGGCAATAAATAGCGCGATTCCAGCGCCTGCCATTTCGTATGTGCTCAAGACCAATGGATTACTGGGAGTCTCCATGCGAGGCGCAATAAAAGAGCCAAGTGACCAACATAGGTTGCCAAACAAAATTATGAACATCCAAAGTGTGACATTTTGTCCACCAGAGTCGGGCCGCGCAATCGTATGGCCAGGCAACATGATTATGCCGATTCCAACTAAACCACCAATGATTCCAATTAGTGACGAGATTTTGGGGCGATCATTATCAAGAGTCCGAAACAGCGCGGTCCAAATTGGCATTGCAGCAACAATTAAAGACGCTACTCCAATTGGGACTACCTTTTCAGCAAATGCCATGGTTCCCAGGCCAGTTCCAAGCATGAGAACACCTAAGAAAACTGCGCTCGATAATTCCTTGCGAGTCAGGCGCAAAGCATCCCAACCACTTCGAAAACCGATAAAAATAAACAGTGCCAAACTAGCTGCTACGAATCTAAACGACATCGATAAAAGAGGCGGCATTGTTTCAATTGTGAAAGCAATACCGATATAAGTAGTACCCCAGGCGACGTACATAATTCCTAAACCAATGGCGACTTTGGTTTTGATTGAACTACTCACAGGCACACACTATTGCGAAGCACAAAACAAAAATACTTTGGGTCAAGTCAGAACTAGTTAAGCCAGTGCAGATTTCACAGCGGCAGCAACAGCTCCACCATCAGCGCGGCCTGATACCTGCGGCGAAACAATCTTCATGACTGCGCCCATTGCACTTGGACCGGTTGATCCACTTGCCGCTACTTCAGCCACCGCACTCGCAATAATTTTCGCTAAGTCTTCATCAGATAGTGCGGCCGGAAGGTATGCCTGGATAATTTCAAGTTCAGCTCGTTCTTTATCGGCAAGCTCTGGGCGCTTGGCATCGTCATAGGCTGTGGCAGCTTCTTTGCGCTTTTTCGCTTCGCGATTTAGCACAGTAATCATGTCTTGTTCGTTGAGCACTCGGGATTCTTTGCCTGAGACTTCCTCATTTGTAATCGCGGAAAGCACCATACGTAAGGTTCCAGAAGTGAGCGAATCTTTTGCCTTAATGGATGCAGTTAGATCAATATGAATTTGCTCTTTGAGGTTTGCCATATCTATACCTTGTCAGACGGATAAGAGTAATCGGGTCATTACTCTTACGGCGTCGTGGTTGCTGGTTCGCTTGGAAGTGGATCAGGGACTGCAGATTCACTAGGAACTGGCACAACTAAGGCTGGATTAGGAATCGCCTTTCCAGTTAATGGATCGATAACCAACTCGCCACTCTTGAGTTCATCAGCGAATTTCTCGGTAGCCTGCGCCGTTTCACAGGTAATCAATTCCGTATCCTTTAAGCCACCGCAGGCATCTTTGCTGGCAGTAATTTTGTTGCCAAAACCTCCGGCGTTTATCCCATTTAAAGTTTTCAGATTCCACGGTGTCGCCGGGACTCGCTCAAGTGCGCCTCGTAAAGCATCTCGCCAGATCGGGCCAGGCATAGTTGATCCGAAGACTTGGCCGTAATACTGACCATTGATCCGAACATTCTTCATCGGATGTGTTTGACCACCACGAGGATCGCCAACCCAAACTGCGGCAGCCATGTCAGGGGTATAGCCAACAAACCAGACAGCAGCTGAATTGTCCGTGGTTCCCGTCTTGCCTGCTGCCGGGCGATCAAAGTACATCGCACGACCAGTTCTGCCACCTAATGGTCCATCGACAACTCCGGCCAATACTGCCGTTGTGCTGTCTGCGACTTCAACATCGATTTTTTGAATACAGTTCGCGGCTGGCACTTCAAGTTCATTCTTGTACCGGTCTGTGACGGCGGAAATTGCAATTGGATCGCAATGAAGACCATGTGCTGCGAATGTTGCCATCCCTTCAGTCATGTCAAGAGTTGTTACGTCGAAGCAACCAAGCGTGAAACATGGATATCCGGCAAAGTCCTCACCGTTTCCTTGCTGCACACCTGCAGCCTTGGCGATAGCAAGAGGTTCGCAAAGTCCGATTTTTTCTTCCAGACCCACAAAGTAAGTATTAACGGAGAAGGCTGCGCCGCTAAAAATATCGAATGCGCCAGAGCCGGTTGAATTTCGCACTGAGTAAGGCGCAAATTTTGCTCCGGTGCCGCACTCCTTAAAGTCATTAAACGTCTTTTTTCCTGGAGCGCTTATAACTTTGAACGGGTCCCAACCTAACTTGAAAGCTGCCCCGATTGTGAATGCCTTAAAAGTAGAACCTGCCTGGAATCCGACTGTGCCATTAGCTGACACTGGAACGTTGTAATTAACTGTGGTGTAGCCAGCGCCACTGCGTCCCCATTTTCGATTTTGCGCCATGGCAGTAATCTCGCCAGTTCCAGGGCGAATCATCGTAATAGCAGCAGCTTTACCGCTGGAATCGTCAAAAGGAATTTTCTCATCAACGGCTATTTGTGATGAAGTTTGGGCCGCACGACTCAAAGTTGTTTTGATCGTGAGCCCGCCGATTGCCAAAAGCTTTGCGCGCACTTCTGGAGTATCACCGAATGCTGGATCATTCATCAAAACAGTTAGTACGTAGTCACAGAAAAATGGTGCGTAAGAAGTTACGCAACCGTTTGATAACTCGGCTGGCTTAAGGTCGGTTTCTACCGGGATTGCTTTAGCTTGATCTGATTGCTCTTGAGATATGTACCCAGCGCTTACCATCGCATTTAAAACTTCGTCACGACGATTCTGAGCTCGCTCTGGAAAACGAGTTGGATCGTATCTTGATGGATTTTGAACCAGACCCGCAAGCGTTGCTGCTTCACTCAAAGTAAGTTCGCTGGCAGATTTTGAAAAATACCTTTGAGAAGCGATTTCAACACCATACGAACCCGCACCAAAATAAGCGATGTTTAAGTAGCCCTCGAGAATTTGCATTTTCGACAACTTGTTTTCAAGTCCGATTGCATATCGTGCTTCACGAATCTTTCTGTTAATAGATACTGCAACAGCCGCTTCTTGTTCATCCTTAGTTGTTGCCGCAGTTAACAAAATTTGCTTCACATATTGTTGGGTGATTGTGGAACCACCTTGAACTTGTCCACCTGCACCGGTTGAAATCGACGCCCGTAGCGTTCCCTTGAAGTCGATCCCAGCATGATTAAAGAATCGCTGATCTTCAATTGCGATAATCGCCTGCTGCATAAGCGGGGAGATTTTTTCGATCGGAACTTCAATTCGATTTTGCGCATAAAGTACAGCAAGTATGTTGCCATCGGCATCCAGCAAAGTGTTTTGTTGCGGAAGTGGAACTTGCGTTAGGTCACTAGGCAAACTGGTAAATGCTTGAGCGCTGTTTCGAGTAGCCAGGCCAACCCCACCAACGATTGGAAGCACCACAAGAGCAGCAACAACACCAGCTAGTGCCACAAATGTTGCCATCCTGGTCAACAGACCAACCCGGTCTAGACCAGTTCCCCCAGGGTTATTTTCCATAGCTATTCAATGGTAACTCCCGTTATGCCAGTCACGAAACGCAGATATATCAAAGGCATAACAGTTGCAATTACGCAGAAAAAAACTGACTCTAGGTATTGACATGCCCTAGTGCCAACCCCAATAGTTAGTGCATCGGTGTTTGCTCTAGCATTTCGCTAAAGGGAATACATCGATAGACGTTAATCCAAGTATGAGGGGATACAAATCGTCAATGTGGAATGCTGAATGGAGTCGCAGCGCAGCTTGCCGCGATACTGATCCGGATCTTTTATTTGTTCAAGGTGCAGCACAAAACCGAGTGAAGGTTATTTGTGCCGGTTGTTCGGTTCGAACAGAGTGCCTCGCAGACGCGCTAGACAACGAAATTGAATTCGGTGTTTGGGGTGGCATGACAGAACGCGAACGCCGTGCCTTATTGCGCAGACGCTCCAACGTTACTTCTTGGCGGGAACTACTTATGAATGCTCGCAAGGATTACGATCGCCTAGACCCAGTCGCTTTTGTCCGCGGCGCCTGATTCCGACATTTTTACTACGGCATTAACTGTCGTATGCTCAAGACATGACTAAGTGGGAATATTTAACCGCACCATTGTTGGTACACAACACCAAAGCGATCCTGGATAACTTCGGCCTTGATGGCTGGGAACTGGTTGCAATAATTCCAGGTATGAATTCAGAAAATCTTGTTGCTTACTTCAAGCGACCAAAGGACAGCTAGTCACTTTTTAGTCGACTAGGGGAATAGGAAAAAACATGAGCGCAGTAGAAGATCGTTTGTCAGCACTTGGAATCACAGTTCCAGAAGTAATTCCGCCGGTTGCCTCATATGTGCCAGCATCACGCACTGGAAATTTGGTTTATACATCAGGACAGCTTCCATTCGTTGCTGGTGAATTAATGGCCGCTGGACTTCTCGGTAAAGACATTGACGAAGAAACTGCTGCCAAGTGTGCTGCGCAATGTGCAGTCAATGCAATCGCTGCAATCAAGTCCTTGATCGGCGACTTAGACAAAGTTGTTCGCGTAGTTAAAGTGGTTGGCTTCGTAGCTAGCACTCCGGAATTCACAAAGCAGCCAGTTGTTATTAACGGTGCTAGCGATGTATTCATTCAGGCATTTGGCGATGCTGGTAAGCACGCTCGCTCAGCCGTTGGCGTTGCATCACTTCCACTTAACACACCTGTTGAAGTTGAAGTTATCGTCGAAGTTCGCGACTAATTCTTAACATTTAGATAGCAGAAAGGTAGCGGAAATGATTGATAGCAATTTGCACAACACTCCGCTCTTTTCTGCCCTCGATGATGAAGCTGCGATTGCGCTAAAGCAATCGATGGTTCCCCAGACTGTTAATAAAGGTCAGACTCTCTTTCAAGAAGGCGAGCCTGGCGACCGCCTCTATGTAGTAACTGAAGGCAAGATCAAGTTGAGTCACGCATCAGGCGATGGCCGCGAGTCACTTCTCATGGTGCTTGGACCCGGGGACATGTTTGGTGAACTTTCACTTTTTGATCCAGGCCCGAGAACTGCAACAGCCTCGGCAGTAACCGATTCAAAAGTTCTCGGACTTGGAAATACGGATTTAAACCCTTGGCTTGCTGGTCGCCCTGAAGTTGCTAAAGCACTACTTAAAGCATTAGCGCATCGGTTACGTCGAACAAATGAAACCATGTCAGATTTAGTTTTTGCTGACGTTCCTGGCCGAGTTGCAAAGGCGCTTTTGGAGTTGGGCGAAAAGTTCGGCACAAAAACCAATGATGGCCTTTATGTTCATCACGACTTAACACAAGAAGAGTTAGCTCAACTAGTTGGCGCA
>CAIYGJ010000129.1 GCA_903925705.1 uncultured Actinomycetes bacterium
CTTGGTGTAGTCGAACTTTTCAACTGCACGGATCAAGCCAAGGTTGCCTTCTTGAATCAAGTCCAAGAACAACATGCCACGACCGGTATAACGCTTAGCTAGAGAAACAACCAAGCGAAGGTTTGCTTCGAGCAAGTGATTCTTGGCGCGCTGACCATCTTCGGCAATCCATTCGTAGTCGCCCTGACGACGATCTTTGAATGGTCCACGAGTGGCCAACAATTCTTCGGCAAACAAGCCAGCTTCAATGCGCTTTGCTAGATCTACTTCTTCTTCAGCGTTCAGAAGTGGAACTTTACCGATCTGCTTTAAGTAATCCTTAACTGGATCAGCCGTAGCACCGGCGGTAATAACCTGCTGGACTGGCTCATCGGTGTCATCAACGTCAGAAATTACTAAGTTATCGCTGTCTGCAGCTACGACCGGCTTGGCATCATCTTCATCTGCAATGTCAGCAAGGTCTGCGACTAGTTCAGTTTCAAGATCGACTTCAAGCACTGCGGCTGCGGCAAGTTCTACATCGTCAATGACAATGTCGGCATCTAGATCAATGACTTCGAGCTCGTCGTCACCTTTAATGGCCTTGGCAGATTTCTTGGACGCTTTCGCTGGTGCAACAGGTGCGGCCACTTTCTTGGCTGGTGCTTTTGCCGGTGACTTCGCAGCAGTTTTTGCAGGCGCCTTAGCGGCTGACTTCTTTACGGGAACCGAACTCTTTTTTGCAGCAGCGGCAATTTTTGCAACTGGCTTAGCTGCGGCTTTCTTAACTGCCTTGGCGGGCGCTGCCTTCTTGGCTGTCGCCTTGGTGGCTGTTGCTTTACTGGCAGTTACTTTCTTGGCTGGTGCTGCTTTCTTCGGTGCCACTTATGCCTCTTTCAGAACTAACTTGCAGTATTCGTGCAATAACAAGAGCCCTTGTCAAGCAAGAAGCTCAACACGGGCAACACCACGAGGATGTGTCTTAAGTGTACTCCCCATTTGTGACACCGCAGAATCGAGGTCATCGGGACCTGATTTAGCCAATTAATGCCAAACCAGAACCGTTTTTGCAGACTTGATGGGCACTTTCAAATTCCCAGATTGCCGCAAGACCTCACCAGATGCGTCAAAAGTTCCAACACCTGAGACGGTGTAGCTGGCTTGCCAGACGGTAGTTACCCCAACGTCATAACTTCCAGGGCTTCGAAATTGGTAAGTGATTTGCCGGCTTGGGTACTGCGCTCCGGCAACACTCTTCCAGGTTGACGTCCCGTCGCCCCAGGTCCAGCGCCATGTAGGAGTCGCCGTAATCGCAACTGAATGTCCTGACAGCGAGAAACTTGGTGGCTTAAAGCTCGTGGGTTGACCAGTCCAAAAAATCACTGGAACGCTGGTTAGCGATCCTCCGGGTGGGTCAAAACCTGGACGTAATACTGGGATGTAACGAATCACAAAGTCATCTACTCGACTTTCAACTTGTCGACGCGTTACCGGCTCAGAACTCCCCCAGCAAACTGATCCGACCACAGCAACTGTGCTGGGAGTGCGACCAAACCAAACCCGGTACAGCAAGCTACCCCGCGGACAGGATGTGACTGCGTGCTTGCAAGGCGCATTTGATCCCTGCATGCAATAGATGGTGTATCGCCAGGTGCAACCTAGGCAATCTGCAACCGCCGACTTCGTCGCTTTCGATCCCGAGAATGATTCGGGCAATAACAACCCACCCGTTCCGACATAAGCGGAAATCGAATTGTTTCCACCAACATCTGGTGTGGCACTAAAGGTTGGAGTGCTAATAGTTGTCGATAGACCCACGGCAATCGCGATGGCCGAAACACTTCGCAAAACGCTGGCTGTCATATGACTCCCCCGAAACATATGTGAACTGATAATTCCAAGAATTTGAGCCTAAGTTGTTTGGACGTGAATTCAACTGCAAATTCTCGAGCTGTGGATAATTACGCAGCACCTTGCAAACAGGCATCGAAGCTGACTGCCGCAAGCGAAGAAGACCAAACGGTTGGTGGCACATTGTGGCGAAGTGCAATGTCTAAGAGTTGGGCAAGCGAGTAACTCGAATCGATTGCCAGAGCATGGTCAACGGCCAAACGAGTGAGTTGGGTTTGACCTTCGAGCCAGGCAATGCCGGCGTATACCGTGGCCAACGGCGCCACGGATTCTTGTTGAGCTCTGGCAATTTCGCGAATTAGATGGGATAGAAACTGACCCCGTAATTCAGGTGAATCATGAAACATTCGAAGTAAGCCGTCTCGAGTTCTAATGTCACAAATGCCAACACATAACTGCGCGTGCTCTTGCCAGGTTAGATCGGCTTGGA
>CAIYGJ010000130.1 GCA_903925705.1 uncultured Actinomycetes bacterium
CCGATCTCTGGGCTAGCATGAACGGTCATGTACTAGATTCATCCCTTGGTTATTACATAACTCCGCTCCTAAATGTTGCCTTAGGCGTTTTCTTCTTCAAGGAAAAACTTCGCCCAATGCAGTGGTTAGCAATCGGCATTGCCGCTTTTGCGGTTATGTTCATTACCATCGCAATGGGTGTTGTGCCATGGGTCGCATTGTCACTTTCAATTAGTTTCACAATGTATGGATACGTTAAGAAGCTTGCTAACGTGCAAGCCCTTGAAAGCTTGATGATTGAAACTCTGATCCTTACACCAGTTGCAATCGGGTACTTAGTCTGGCTGCAATTTAATGGGGGAAATACTTTCGTGCAGTATGGACTCGATCACACGCTTTGGATGGCAAGTGCTGGAATTTTCACAGCGATTCCGCTGCTGGCATTCGGTGTGGCAATCACTCGATTGCCATTCACAACACTTGGAATGTTGCAATACATTGGTCCAACCATCCAATTTTTCGTCGGCGTATGGCTGACACAAGAAGCAATGCCACAAGTTCGTTGGATTGGTTTCGTAATCACCTGGGTGGCCCTAGTTATTCTCACAGTTGATGCGTTACGCAATCGCCGAACTGTCAGCAAGTCTTTCGTGCCAGATCCTGACTAGAGTCATACTGTGAGTAATGTATCCGTTTTACAAGCCGGACTTGCCTGTTGTGGTGTGGAATCAAGTTCAGTCGAATTGGTTTCAAATGTTTGGAATCAGACCGAATCGGTATCAAAGATCTCTGCTGCGCAACACATCTTGGTAATCGCTGGAACCGTAACACACGCACTTGCTCCAACTGTAAAGTCCGCCTACGATGCTCTGCAGGAACCAAGAGTTGTAGTCGCATTTGGTGCTTGCGCAATATCAGGCGGACCTTATTGGGATTCGTATTCTGTTATTTCTGGCGCCCACCAGATAGTTCCTGTTGATATTCAAGTACCTGGTTGTCCACCCGGCCCTGAAGAGTTAGCGGCTGCGCTAATGCAAGCGGTGGAGTTGGCAAACCAATGAGAGATTTTCAAAGAATAGAAAAATCAGAATGGCAAAGCTACGCATCAGAGATGAAGCAAAGTGGCTTGGTGAGATGTGAGTGGCTGACTGCAACGCACAATGGCGGAGATTTTTTCGAAATATCGATGATGCTCTCCGATGAAGATTTAACAAAAAATTTGATTCTTACGACAGAAATCCAAGCTTGTATTGATTCACTTTTGGACGTTTATCCAAGCGTTAGTTTTCACGAACGCGAAGTAGCTCAAATGTTTGGCGTTGAATTCATAGGTAGCCATGATGAAACACCGGCTTTTGAAATTGAACTTTCTGGATTTCCATTACGCCGCGACTTTGCGCTAGCTACCCGTGTTGATACCCCGTGGCCAGGAGCAGTTGAACCGGATGAAACTGCAAAACGTCGCCCATCACTTCCGCCAGGAGTTCTACCGGAGTGGTCGCCATGAACCATTCAACGATTGCACTACATCCAGCATCATGCACTTCCTGCATGCTTTGTGTTCGAGAATGCCCGGACTGGTGCATTACGGTCCAGGCTCATTCTGAACCAGATCCCGACGCTCCTGCCTACAGCAATTCCAGAAGGCAGGCTACAAAAAACGTCTTAGATCAATTCACGATTGATTTTGGACAATGTATGTGGTGCGGTATTTGCATCGATGTTTGTCCATTTGATGCCTTGTTCTGGTCAGATTCCTCGATGCCAGCTGGTCAAGGCAAAGGTGAGCTTATTTATGGAATTGAAGCGCTGGCAGCATCGTTACCAAGTGCAAGACGAAGCGATGGCTCAGCGGCACCACAAATAGACGAACCACCGAGTGGCCGACGCAAGAAGTAATTAACGATAGTTCGTGTATTGAACTGCGAAATCTAGGTCAGATTCACTGAGCAGTTGCTGAACTTGCTGAAGATCGTCTCGACTCTTTCCAGTAACACGAAGTTCTTCACCTTGAACTTGAGTCTTAACATTCTTTGGGCCTTCGTCACGAATGATCTTGCCCAGTTTCTTGGCCTGTTCCTGGCTAATGCCGGCCTTAAAGTCACCGTTGATTTTGTAATCTTTACCAGAGACTCGTGGATCACCGGCGTTGAAAGACTTCAGGCTGACGCCACGCTTAATCAGTTTTTCACGAAAAACTTCTAGTGCGGCTTTAGCTCTGTCTTCAGTGCTGGAAGTGATCTCAACACCAAGCTCACCCTTCCACTCAATTGTTGTTTCAGTACCTTTGAAATCAAAGCGGGTGGCAAGTTCTTTGGCAGCCTGACCAAGTGCGTTATCGGCTTCCTGGCGATCAACTTTGCTCACAATGTCCATGCTGGAATCAGCCATTTGTAACCTCACTAAAACGGGATATTTCACCCCACTTTACTTTGTGATGATCGGACAAATGGACACAGGTCCATGACACGAAAACTGTATTGATTGGCCATTTGGGAAAACCTGTAAACGCTGACTGCACTTGCCGTAATCTTCCTGATTATAGGAAGTTCGTGAATTGGAGTTTTTATGGGCGTGGCAGTGATCACTGGTGCTGGCAGCGGAATGGGCCGGGCTACCGCCGAACTCTATATTGAGCGGGACTGGCAGGTTATTGCTGTTGATGTTTCCGATAATCCTGGGTTGGAGTCTGCAAACTTATATTGGGTTAAAGCTGATGTCCGAAATCGGGAAGCGCTAGAAGCTGCACTGGCACCAGCAGTTGCCGCTGTAGGCGGACAAATAGATTCGGTGGCAAACATTGCTGGAGTTTTTCCGCCTACGACACTTGAGACATTTACTGAAGAGAATTTTCGTTTCATATTTGATGTAAATGTGCTTGGTGTCTTGAACGTGACAGCTGCTTGCGTCCCATACATGAAGTCGGGATCTGCAGTAGTTAATTTTGCTTCCGTTGATGGTTTTACGGTTTCTCGCGGACAACTTCTTTATGGTGCATCAAAGTCTGCAGTAATCATGATCACAAAGTCATTGGCACTTGAACTAGCACCAAAGGGCATTCGGGTAAATGGAATTGCACCGGGCTGGGTCGCCACACCAGGAAATGCGGCGACAGGTCGAATGGAAGAAGCAGCTAAATCAATCCCAATTGGACGGGTTGCGCATCCTTCTGAGATAGCCGAATGGGTTTGGCTGCTCTCAGACCCAACCAAGGCAGGGTTTGTCGATGGTGAAACCATTGTGATTTCTGGTGCGGATGTAATGCGATGACTTCAAAACAAACTAGATTTGGAGCAAATTACTTGAATGAGGAGACCATGCAATGAGTAAGTACTGTGTGATTGGTGCTGGTCCAGCTGGCTTAGCTTCCATGAAAACTTTGGTTGATGCGGGACTTGAATTTGATTGCTTTGAACGCACTCAAGCGGTGGGTGGACATTGGAATACCGACTATGAAGCTCTGCATCTGATTACTTCGAGCAAAGTAACTGGCTATGAAGGCCATCCAATGTCAGAAGATTGGCCGATATTTCCAAGTCGTAAATTAATGCTCCAGTATTTTGAAGACTTTGCAGAAGAGTTTGATTTGAAGAAGTACGTGACCTTTGGAATTTCTGTTGATCGAGTGGAGCCGCTACCGACAGATGGACCCACCGGGTCAGCTGGTTGGAGCGTAACCACAAGTGATGGCAAGACCAATACTTACGATGGCGTATTTGTAGCCAACGGCCATCTTTGGGATGAAAAGCGACCAGAATTTCCAGGCGAATTTACCGGCAAGACTATTCATTCTGGCAGTTACGTAAACACAAAAGATATTGACGGTACTCGAGTCCTAGTTATTGGCTCGGGTAACTCAGGATGCGACCTCGCAGTTGATGCTGCGCAAAATCATTTTGAGACTGACATTGTGATTCGCCGTGGACATTTCTTCCAACCAAAAACCTTTTTTGGTGTGCCACGCGCCGAACTTGGCTGGATGCAGGAATTCACATTCGAAGAACAAGACTTAATTGCTCGACTCATGATTCGACTATCTGTTGGCACTCACGAGAACTATCCAGGGATGCCAGCTCCGGATCACCGAACTTTGGCTGATGGCCCACCAGTTGTAAATCAGCTGTTGCTCTACTGGATTCACCACGGTCGTATTGCAGTAAAGCCAGGTATCGAAAGATTTGATGGCAAGACAGTTCACTTCAGTGATGGCACCACCAAGGAATACGACACAATTTTGTACGCGACTGGTTTCCATGCGTCGCTTCCGTTTTTATCTGAGGAGTACATCGAACGAAAAGAAGGTGTGCCACTGAGAGTTGGCGCCGCAATCGTTCCACTAGGGCTAGAAAAGTTCTACTTGATTGGAATGATCGGAGCTCGTGGACCGCAACCACCGATTTATCTAATTCAGGCAAAGATTGCGCTTGAAATGGTTCGCCTCCATGAACAAGCCGGAGGATTCCGAGCTATTGCGGGGCCACTTGAAAAACTACAAGAGAAAGAATGGCGCATTGATATATTGCGACCAATCTGGCTCGACCAAGTTGAACACACGAAAACGGCACTTAGCATCATGTCGGATGTTCAACAGGAATCAATCTCCTCATGAGTGATTGGCTGGGACTTACTGGTCGAAATGCAGTCATTACTGGTGCCGGTGGCGGAATCGGTAAAGCTGTTGCACTGGAATTAGCGGCCAATGGCGTGCATTGCAACGTGCTTGATCGAGCAAGTGAATTAGTCGAAAAAACTGTTGCCGAAATTACTTCAAAGGGTGGCCAAGCAACCGGATTCGTTTGTGACGTCACAAATGAGGCTGAAGTCACCTCTGTTGCCAGTGAAATCAAGAACTGCAACATTTTGGTAAATGCAGCTGGTTTAGTTCGACCAGGCGCACTTGCTGATCTAAAAACCTCGGAATGGGAAGATCTGCTGAAGGTAAATCTGACTGGTTATTTTTTGATGGCTAGGAGTTTCACGCCTAACTTAGTGTCTTCTGGCAATGGAGCGATGGTTCACATTGCATCTATTTCTAGTACGAACCCACAAGGATCCAGTGGGGCTTACAGCGTAAGTAAAGCTGGCGTAGTAATTATGTCTAAGCAACTAGCGTTTGAACTTGGGTCACAAGGCGTTCGCAGCAACACAGTAAGTCCAGGACTTGTTCGCACTCCTATGACTGAGGCCTATTACCAGGTTGGAGATGTCGCACAGCGCCGTGACGCAGCGGTACCAATTGGTCGAGTAGCAAAGCCAGATGACATTGCTGATGTTGTGACATTTCTAGTAAGTGATCGAGCTCGCTACATAACAGGTGCAGATTTGATCGCTGATGGCGGATTTAGCCAGACTTTGATGAGCTCAGTTCCTCGACCTGGTTTTGGGGACTAGTCTTGTATTTCTGAACCAGTCGGGATCGAGGTCATCATGGAAAAGCCGAAAGTGGTCGTACTTGGTGCCGGTTTCGGCGGATTGACCGCAGCTCGCGCTCTAGACAAGCATGCTGAAGTCATCTTGATTGATCGTCATAACTTTCAAACTTTCTTACCGCTTTTGTATCAAGTTTCCACTGCTGGCCTGGCTGCAGACCATGTTGCCTATCCAATCCGTGGTGCTTTGCGCAAAACTAATGTCCAATTTCGAATGGGCACCCCAGAGAAAATCGATGCCGCAGCAAGCGAGCTTACATTGGCCGATGGTCATGTAATTAAATATGACCACTTAATCATTGCGCTAGGATCCACAACTGCAGATTTTGGCATACCTGGAGTCAAAGAAAATGCCTTAGGCATGAAGACAGTTGGCGAAGCATTAACGATTCGCTCGGAAGTCATGCGAGCTTATGAGGAAATGTGTCGCCAAGGCAATACCGAGAAACTCGATATTGCAATTGTTGGCGGCGGTCCTACTGGTGTTGAAATGGCGGGTGCTTTTGCCGAGTTGGTGCGTGGTCCACTTCGCTCAGATTATGCAGATGCGGCTAATCGGGTTCGCGTTTCCATAATCGAAGCGGGCCCAAGATTGGTGCCATCTTTTTCTGAGTCATTATCAACTAGAACACAAAAAGACTTGGAGAAGTTGGGCGTTCAAGTTCTAACTAATACTTCGGTCAAGGAAGTACTGCCTGATTCAATCCTGGCTCTTGATGGAAAGTCGATTCCTGCAAATACAACCGTTTGGGCCGCCGGCGTTAAGGGTGTACCTGCAATGGCTCGGTTGCACCTTCCTACGACTAGAGGCCGGATTGATGTTTCGAGCACACTGCAAGTTACGGGCTATGAAAATGTTTGGGCAATTGGAGATATAGCTGGAGTTGTTGGCGCCGATGGCGTTCCTCTTCCGATGGTTGCGCCAGTTGCCATGCAGCAAGGAAGATTCCTAGCAAAACAGATTCAGGCAGTTACAACTGCACAGCCACTTCAAAACTTTAAATATAAAGACAAAGG
>CAIYGJ010000131.1 GCA_903925705.1 uncultured Actinomycetes bacterium
ATGCCACACCTTCCCATGTCAGGGTGCTTACGTAGACTGTCCGTGTGCCTTCGCAACTTTTAGATGACCTCAACGAACCGCAACGCCAAGCTGTCGTTCATTCGGGTACTCCTTTATTAGTGGTCGCAGGTGCGGGCTCTGGAAAAACGAGAGTACTTACGCGCAGAATTGCCTATTTAATGGCCGAGCGAAACGTAGCACCGACGGAAATTCTGGCGATTACATTCACAAATAAAGCGGCGAACGAAATGAAAGAGCGGGTAGCTCACATAGTTGGCCCAAAGGCCAGAAGTATGTGGGTTTCAACGTTTCACTCTGCCTGTGTGAGAATCCTGCGCAATGAAGCGAAGCGACTAAATCTCAAGCCGTCATTTACGATTTATGACACCCAAGATTCAGTCCGAATGCTATCTCTGGTTTCCAAGGATCTGGGCATCGATCCAAAGTCCTACAGCCCAAAATATTTACTTGGCCAAATCAGTAATTTGAAGAATGAACTTATTGATTATGAAGATGCGATCAGCAAGGCAGTAACTGCGCAAGAGCAAACCGTTGCCCAGGCTTATGGTGAGTATCAACGCCGATTGATGTTGGCTAGTGCGGTTGACTTCGATGATCTAATCGGACACACGGTTGCATTGCTTCAAGCATTTCCAGATGTTGCCGAGCACTACCATCGTCGCTTCCGGCACGTGCTAGTTGATGAGTATCAAGATACGAACCACGCACAATACGTTTTGATTCGCGAATTGGTCGGTACCGGTAAAGATGGATTACCACCTGCCGAGTTATGTGTTGTCGGTGACGCAGACCAAAGTATTTATGCATTCCGTGGTGCAAACATCCGCAACATTGTCGAGTTCGAGCGCGACTATTCAAATGCTGCCACAGTTGTTCTGGAGCAAAACTATCGCTCCACTCAAAACATTCTCACGAGCGCGAATTCGGTTATTGAAAAGAATTCTGGCCGACCAGCTAAGCGCCTTTGGACTGCTGAAGGCAGTGGTGAAAAAATCGTTATCTACACCGCCAATGACGAGCATCACGAAGCAGACTTTATTGTCACAAACGTTGCAGATCTAATTGATAATCATGGGTTTGACTACAAAGATGTTGCAGTTTTCTATCGCACCAATAACCAATCTCGAAGTGTTGAAGAAGTTTTCATCCGACGCGGAGTTCCATACAAGGTTGTTGGTGGCACAAGGTTCTATGAGCGTAAAGAAATCAAGGACGCACTTGCCTATTTGCGTGCCGCTTCTAATCCAGAAGATGATGTTTCAGTTCGAAGAATTCTAAATACTCCACGTCGTGGCATTGGCGACAAAGCCGAAGAAGCCGTTGAAGGTTTTGCGCGTCGAGAGAAGATTACGTTTAGTGCGGCACTAAATAGATTGTCTGAAATCCATACCCTGCCAACAAGGTCAGCCACGGCACTGACCGAGTTCAACCGGTTACTTGGAAACCTTCGTACTTTAGATGAATCTGGCTCGGGACCAAGTGCGATTCTGGAAGCTGCTATGGAAGCCTCTGGATATCTAAAGGAATTAACTGCCAGTAAGGATCCGCAAGACGAGGTTCGCGTAGAAAATATTGCCGAACTCGAAAACGTCACGCGGGAGTATGAAGAGCAGTTTGCCGAAGACAACGAATCAGATGAAGTTGCAACACTTTCCAACTTCCTAGAACGGGTGTCACTCGTAGCAGATTCCGACCAGATTCTAACGGGCGAAGAACATGGCGGAGTAGTCACGCTTATGACTCTGCACACCGCAAAGGGTCTTGAATTTCCAGTGGTGTTCCTTACCGGAATGGAAGATGGCGTATTCCCGCATCAGCGCGCACTAGGTTCAGCAACTGAGCTCGAAGAAGAGCGGCGCCTGGCTTATGTTGGAATGACTCGTGCCATGAAACGTCTTTACCTGTCCCGAGCTGTAGCTCGTTCTACTTGGGGCCAACCAAACTACAATCCAGAATCCAGATTTCTTTCTGAAATCCCAGCTGAACTTGTTGATCGACAAGGTGAAGAACCCGGTCCACTTGGCTTATCGGGATCAGGTTCATCAAGACCACAGAAACGTGATGAACCAGTTATGGTGCTTGAAGTCGGAGACCGAGTTTTGCATGACAAGTTTGGAATGGGAACAGTCATGTCAGTTGTTGGCCAAAATGAAAAAGCAGAGGCGACGATTGATTTTAAGAGTGCGGGAGAGAAGCGACTTTTGTTGCGTTACGCGCCGGTAGAAAAACTATAAGACTATTTTCCCCATAGCCATTTTGATGGATTAATAAATTCGCCATCTTTGGTAACTTCGAAATGTAAATGTGGTCCCGTGGTATTTCCAGTGGATCCAGATTTACCAATCTCTTGACCTGCTGCAACTTGGCCAGAACTATAAATAATCTTTGAAAGGTGGTTATAGGTAGTTATGTAGCCACTGCCGTGGTCGATCTGAATACGGTATCCGTAGGAACCTTCCCAGCCGGCCGAGATAATGGTTCCGTTCGCAGCTGCCAACACCGTCGTTCCTGTCGGCACTCTGAAGTCCAGCCCAGTGTGCCAACCGCCGGACCAAATGTAACCACGCTGCCCAAATCTGGCACTTAACTGATAGTCAGCTGTAATCGGCTCAGTGATCACGCCAAGTTGTTTCGCCAATTCTTTTTGACTGGCAACTGATTCTCTTCGAGCTTGATCCTGCCGAACGGTCTCTTTTGACTTATTTTCAGCTGCAACGATGGCAGCTGCAGCCTGTTCTTTTTCAAGAATTACGGACTGTTGTTCGGCAAGTAATACTTGGGCCTGCTGATTCTTTTGATCCTGTGCCTGAGAAATCAATGTAGTTAATTGGTCAGTTGATGCGGCAAATGATTGGAGAGACTTTTTCTCGATGCCAGAAACGGTAGGGGTTGTATCGATTACTGCGGTTGGGTCGCTTGTTGGGTCATCAACAGTTGCAGCTGCGGCAACGACTTGTGCCTCAGCAAGAGTTTGTCGGTCTTCAGAACGGCTAGCGGCTTGTGCCCGAGAGGTGCTGGCTTCGATTGAGGAAACAGGTTCTTGTATTCCCGAAGCCATAACGTTGGCGGCAGGAGTTTCCAAAACCGTGGTGTCTCCAGTTTGAGTAACTCCGGCAATGGTTGATCCAGAAGTTGCCACTACCGAACTCATGCCGGCAACACTGACGAGTGCACCGAGGTGCTTTGAGGAAACAACCTTCTTCTTTGGGGCAGCATGACGAGCAGCGCGATGACGACCGCGTGGTTCTGTGCTCATAGTTAAGACCCTATCGGAAGCAAAAATGCTTAAGTTATAAGTCTTTTCTACCTGACTTCAGGGGCTTTGGGAAATGAAAATGGGGTGTCAGTGGCCAAAGTGACATAACCCACTGCCTAAACCAAGGGAAATCCTTGGTTTTAGGAGATTTCGGTAATTTCGGACCAAAATCAGGCAAATTGCGAGGAACTTCAATTTGCCTGTATTAATTAGGTGTGAACCCAATCCGAATTGTCATAGCCAAGCCTGGTCTTGATGGACATGATCGTGGAGCCAAAGTGATTGCTCGCGCCCTGCGCGATGCCGGATTTGAAGTTATCTACACCGGACTTCACCAGACTCCAGAACAGATCGTTCAGACTGCAATTCAGGAAGATGCAGATGCAATTGGTATGTCTATTCTTTCTGGCGCCCATTTAACTTTGTTCCCAGCCGTAATCGAACTTCTCGCAGCCAAGGGCGCCTCCGACATTGTCGTGTTTGGTGGCGGAGTAATTCCAACTGATGACGTAACACATTTGCAAGATTCAGGTGTTGCGCATGTGTTTACCCCAGGTACGCCAATTGGAAATGTTGTTGAATGGGTTCGCGCCAACGTAGGTGTAACCAGCGTTCGATAGAGTTGTGTCACAAGCTAGCGAGAGAGTGACCCGCAAACCGTGGATCTTTACGAGTACCAAGCCAAGGAATTATTCGCCAAACACGGCGTAGCGGTAGTGCCAGGCAAAGTTTGCTTCACTCCAGAAGAGGCGCAAGCCGTGGCAACGGAAATTGGAAGCACAGTTGTTGTTAAGGCCCAAGTTAAAACTGGTGGCCGAGGAAAAGCTGGCGGCGTAAAACTTGCAGACAATCCAAGTGATGCAAAGGATCGCGCCAAAGATATTCTTGGACTTGATATCAAGGGACACGTTGTCCATAAAGTTTTAGTAGCGGAAGCCGCAGACATTGCATCCGAGTACTACGTTTCATTTTTGCTCGATAGAACTAATCGCACTTTCCTTGCGATGGCCAGCGTCGAAGGTGGCGTCGAGATCGAAGAAGTCGCGGTAAACAACCCTGACGCATTAGCAATGATTCGTGTTGATGCTCTAGTCGGATGCACACTTGAAAAAGCAACTGAGATTGCAGATGCCGCTAAGTTCCCTGCCGAAGTCCGGGAACAGGTAATTGAAATGCTGCAGCACCTTTGGAAAGTTTTAGTTGAAGAGGATGCAACTCTGGTTGAAGTTAATCCGCTTGCAAAAATTTCAGATGGTCGAGTGTTGGCACTTGATGGCAAAGTTTCACTTGATGACAATGCCCAGTATCGTCACGAATCCCATCTTGCATTGATCGATAACTCGCAAACAGATCCAATCGAATTGCGCGCAAAAGAATTTGATTTGAACTACGTAAAGCTACAAGGCGAAGTTGGCATTATTGGCAATGGAGCGGGACTAGTTATGTCGACATTGGATGTCGTGGCTTACGCAGGTGAAGAGTTTGGCGGAGTTAAGCCGGCAAACTTCTTGGACATCGGCGGCGGAGCTAGTGCGCAGGTTATGGCCAACGGATTAGACATCGTTTTAGGTGACCCTGAAGTTAAAGCAGTTTTTGTTAACGTCTTTGGTGGAATTACAGCCTGCGATGCGGTAGCAAATGGAATTGTGCAAGCAGTTGGAATGCTTGCCGAACGCGGCGAACCAATTACTAAGCCAATTGTGTGCCGCATTGATGGCAACAATGCAATCGAAGGTCGTCGGATTCTCGATGAATCAGGCATCGCTTTGATTGAACGTGTTGAAACTATGGATGACGCGGCTCGCCGTGTGGCCCAACTAGCTGCAGGTAAGTAGGACTTCTGATGGCAATTTTTCTCAATGCAGATAGCAAAGTTTTAGTGCAGGGCATGACTGGCGGTGAAGGAACCAAGCACACTCGACGCATGGTAGCAAGTGGCACGAATGTTGTTGCTGGAGTAACTCCCGGTAAAGGCGGCCAAGAAGTAGATGGCATCCCGGTCTTTAACAATGTTGGTGACGCGATGGCCGCAACTGGCGCAAACGTATCCGTAGTTTTTGTGCCACCAAAGTTTGCCAAAGCCGCGGTAATCGAAGCAATTGATGCAGCAATTCCGCTTTGCGTGGTGATTACTGAAGGCATTCCAATTCATGACACAGCAGCTTTTTTCCAGTACTCCGAAAATTCTGGCAAGACTCGATTAGTTGGACCAAACTGCCCAGGCTTGATCAGTCCTGGACTTTCAAACGCAGGAATTATTCCGGGCGACATAACGCAAAAGGGTCGTATCGGTCTAGTTAGCAAGTCCGGCACTCTGACTTACCAAATGATGTTTGAGTTAAGAGATCTTGGTTTTACTACTTGCGTAGGTATTGGTGGCGATCCGATCATTGGAACAACACACATTGATTGCCTAGCGGCATTTGAAGCCGATCCCGAAACTGAAGTAATCGTAATGATTGGCGAAATTGGCGGCGATGCCGAAGAACGTGCCGCAGCGTTTATCAAAGACAACGTGACTAAACCAGTAATTGGATATGTAGCAGGCTTTACAGCTCCCGAAGGTAAAACTATGGGTCATGCAGGTGCAATTGTTTCAGGTTCATCTGGAACTGCTGCCGCGAAAAAAGATGCACTAGAAGCAGTCGGCGTTCGAGTTGGAAAAACACCAAGCGAAGCAGCCAGACTTGTTCGGGAAGTCTTAGCCGCTCTTTAATTCGTGTCGAATCAGCTTTTTGTAGGCTGAACTGGGACGATTTTAAATGTGAATAACGAACTTCCTCGTAAGCGACCGATGGGCGGCCCAAAACGCCAGTGGCGTCGTCCGGTTCCTGAAGATCACATCAATCACTACCCGCCGTTAATTGCAGGCGCGATTGCTTCGAGCGCAGCAGCGGTTATTGGATATATTTTCACATTAGGTTTCATAATGGCCGCCTGGCTATTTGCAGCTCATGGCAGTGAATCAACGTTGCAGGTACTCCGAGCCGCGGGAATTGCTTGGCAGGTTTTGCACTTAGTTCCAATTGTCATCGGTACAACGACTATTGGCGTTCTGCCATGGGGATTCTTAGTTATTCCAGTTCTAATCTTATGGAAAGCAACAAACTGGGCGCTTAAGAGCTCACAGCCTAAAACCGCAGTTGAATTTTTTAGAGTTGCGGTTTCAATAAGTTTTATTTACTCAGTTTGTGCCGGATTAGTTTCCCTAATTTCTTCGACAAATGATTTATACACCGGGTTTCTTTCATCGTTATTGCACACACTTCTGGTTGCCTTTGCGGTGACACTTGCATGTGTCATTTCCTACGCGCCTTCGCGCACAATTTTGACTGACGCCTTGCCGAGACTATTTGTCGATGGCATGAAACCGGCTGTCATTTCTTTCGGACTTTTGTTTGCGGCGGGTTCATTTTTGACTTCAGCTTCTTTAATTTTCAATTGGCAACAAGTGCGAGCAGTGACGACCCTAATGGCACCTGGTTTTATTGATGGGTTCTTTATGACCCTGCTTGGAGTTGGTTACCTGCCGACAGCAAACGTTTGGGCAATGTCATATGTGATGGGTCCAGGAATAACCCTTGGCGGGGGAGTTGTTACTGCAGAAAATGCCAGCCCCGGAGCGATACCCGCATTCCCATTGCTTTCTATTTTGCCAAGTGAGACCTCAGCACTTGCGGCATATCTAATTTTGATTCCGATTCTTGTAGGTGTTGCTATTCATTTTTTGTTACCAAAGGAACGATGGTCGGCACAAGGTGACTCAGTAGCCGTTGCACTGTCTTTTGTAATTCGTTGGCGAGAGATTGTCACTTTAGTTTCAGCAATCGGTTTGCTGTCGGTCTTCGTTTGGATTGCTTCAAGCGCCTCTAGCGGTCCACTTGGAACCGGCTATCTAAAGTTCATCGGCCCAATGCCAACTCAAGTAGCGATTGCAGCAATTACAGTTTGTGGGCTTTCGGCATTGCTAACGCTTGTAATTCCTCGTACGGTTATGTCACTTCTGCACTGCTGGTCCAACCGAGAAGTAATTCCAAAATAGACTTAACTAGTGCCAAACTTTCGCGTAGTTGTACTGGCTTCGGGTACGGGCACGCTCTTTACAGCGTTAGCAAAACAAGCTGATCAAATCGGAATTGAGATAGTTGGACTTATCACCGACGCGCAGGTTCCAGCCTGTGAACGTGCTCGTGAATTAGGGATTCCCATAACGGTTGTGCCACTTCTAGAAGATCGTGTTAAGTGGGATCAAAATCTAGCAACTGAACTAAGTCGACTAAAGCCGTCACTTATTGTTTCAGCTGGATTTATGAAAATTCTCGGTCCAGTTGTTTTGCGATTTCATCAAGGCAAAGTTATTAATACGCATCCAGCCTTACTTCCAAATTTCCCAGGCGCCCATGCAGTGCGAGACGCTCTTGCAGCCGGCGTTACTGAAACTGGCACAACCATTCACTTCGTGGACAAGGGCATTGATACAGGTGAAGTGATTGCCCAAACCAGAGTTAAGGTTGAGCCAGGTGACACCAAAGAATCACTTCACGAACGAATTAAGCAAGCTGAACGTGAACTGCTCGTAGCAACTGTTAAAGACATAGTCCAAGGAAAGGTGACTCTAAGATGACGCAAACTAGCAAAGTCACCCGAGCGCTGATTAGTGTCTATGACAAAACTGGGTTGACTGAACTTGCCCAAGGACTTCACGATGCTGGGGTAAAAATAGTTTCGACAGGTAGCACGGCAGCGAATATCGCTGCATTAGGAATACCGGTAACTGAAGTTAAAGATGTAACTGGATTCCCAGAATCATTGGATGGTCGAGTAAAAACTTTGCATCCAAAGATTCATGGTGGATTGCTTGCTGATGTGCGCAAGCCGGAGCATGTTGCTCAGCTTTCTGAGCTTGGGATCGAAGCGTTTGAGTTAGTTGTAGTGAATCTTTATCCCTTTGCCCAGACGGTTGCCTCGGGCGCAAGTATTCAAGAATGCATCGAACAAATTGATATCGGTGGCCCAGCAATGGTTCGGGCTAGTGCCAAGAACCATGCAAATGTGGCAGTTGTTGTAGACCCGTCGTCCTATGGAACAGTGCTTGAGGCAGTAAGAAACGAAGGGTTTACTAAAACTCAACGAGTAGCTCTTGCAACTCTGGCTTTTCAACATGTCGCCCAATACGATGTGGCAGTTTCGAGCTGGCTAGCATCGGTAGTTTTGCCAGACTCAGATCCTTCTCAAGTTGGTTTTCCGGCTTGGTTCGGCGGGGTTTGGGAGCGCGCACAAACTCTGCGCTACGGCGAGAATCCACATCAGGATGCGGCACTTTATGTAGCCAAGTTTGGCAGCGAAGGAATTGCACAAGCAGAGCAACTTCACGGCAAAGAAATGTCATACAACAATTTTGTTGATGCAGACGCTGCTTATCGAGCAGCATACGATCACAAGACGCCAACTGTCGCGATCATTAAACATGCCAATCCATGTGGTGTTGCAAGTGATAAAAATATTGCTCGGGCTTATGAGAAAGCAAATGCCACAGATTCAGTTTCTGCCTTCGGTGGAGTAATTGCAGCAAATCAAAAAGTAACAAAAGAAATGGCCTTGGCAGTTTCAGAGGTGTTTACCGAAGTGATTGTGGCGCCAGATTTCGACCAGGATGCGTTAGAAGTCTTAAGTGAAAAGGCGAGCATCCGAATTCTTAAAGTTTCTGCACCGAGCCAGCAAGTCCATTCTGAAATGAGACCAATTTCAGGTGGCATGCTCTTGCAATCTCAAGATCGATTCCAAAGCGCCGGTGATGAGGTAGCGAATTGGGAATTAGTTTCCGGGCCAGCTGCTGAGGCAACTATTTTGGTGGATTTAGAATTTGCCTGGCGAGCTTCACGCTGCGTTAAATCAAATGGAATTTTACTTGCGAAAGATCAAGCTGCAGTTGGAATTGGAATGGGACAAGTTAACCGCGTGGATTCAGCGAGGTTGGCAGTTGCTAGAGCGGGTGCTGATCGTGCAAAAGGAAGTGTGGCTGCGAGCGATGCTTTCTTTCCATTTGCAGATGGCCTTGAGGTTTTGTTAAGCGCTGGGATCAGAGCTGTTGTTCAACCTGGCGGATCAGTGCGTGATGAAGAAGTGATAGCAGCAGCCAACGCTGCAGGTATCACGATGTACTTCACTGGAACCAGGCATTTTTTCCATTAATTAGTTGCAAATACCTGCATCCCACAGTGAAACATAAATCAGTGGCAAGATGGGCAAGTTATGAAAACTTTTGTTAAGCAGCAATGGCCAATTCTGAGTGTTTACCTGGGAATCTTGGCGGCTTTAATCGTTGTTGTTTTCATTGATTTTCGCGTTGGAGCAATTTTGCTTTCCTTGAGTGTGTTACTCGCATTTGTTTTGCGGTTACGGTTATCAGATTCAGCAGCAGGATTACTAAGAATTCGTCGACGTCGAGTGGATCTAACTGTGCTAGCCACCCTTGGCACGTTTCTATTCATATTGGCTCTAGTAGTACCGCAGGGAAGTAAGTAAAAATGTCACATTCTGCAAGCACCCCAGGTAAAGTAAAAGTTTCACACATTGTTATTACGTTCATTGCGTCCGTGATCATTACTGCGCAATCGACCGTGAATAGTGAACTAAACACCTACACCGAAAATGCGTTGATTACAGCCCTGATTAACTTCACATCGGGTTTGTTTATCTTGGCGCTAATGATGCTCTTTAGTCGGCCAATTCGACAAGGATTCATTAGCATTCCGCGTTTGGTGCGCGAAGGAAAGTTAAAGCGCTGGCAATTATTTGGCGGACTTTCTGGCGCATTCTTTGTTGCTAGTCAGAGCAGCTTGGTTCAAGTGATTGGTGTCGCAATCTTTACAGTTTCTGCAGTTGCTGGACAAACTACAGCCGCACTATTGGTTGATAAAGCTGGAATTGGCCCAGCCGGAAAGCAGCCGGTAACAATTGCGCGAATTGGCGCAGCCATCTTGGGCGTTGTGGGAGTTTTAGTTTCAGTACTTGGCCAAGATTCAGCCGGCCAGTTCGCAATTGGCGCTGTTCTCGTTTCATTTGCAGCAGGTGGATTTGTTGCAACCCAACCTGCGCTCAATGGCCAGATTGCAAATCAAACCGGACAACCTGCGGCAGCAACACTTGTTAACTTCATCGTTGGTTTTGTAACGTTAGTAATTGTTTATTTAGTTAAACAGCAGGTAAGTCCGCAGGGATATAACGTGCCGCCGATGCCTTGGGAGAATCCCGTGCTTTGGTTGGGTGGACCATTTGGCGTGCTATTTGTTTTGACGGCTGCCTTCATGGCAAAAACCCTGGGCGTGTTCTTGTTCACTCTGACTTCAGTTGTGGGTCAGCTTTCCGGAGCAATCCTGATGGAAGTACTTTTCCCAACGGCCGCAACAAACATCACTTGGCAATTACTTCTAGGTATTTCGATTACAGGCGCTGCAGTAGTGCTTGCCAGTGGCAAAAAGAAAACCAAGACCCAGTAACGGCGAAACTGCCGGGAGTCCTGTGAGCCCAGATCCAGATACGCACTAAGTGGCCTGAGGGGGTAAGATAAAAGTGTCTTGACGTCAAGATACTTTCACTTTAAGGATTTCTCATGGCTGGCAAAGTTACCGTCGTAGGTGCGGGTTTTTACGGATCGACCACTGCACAACGTATTGCTGAGTACAACATCGTAGACACTGTTGTATTGACTGACATTCTCGATGGCAAGGCTGAAGGCTTGGCCTTGGATATGAATCAGTCCCGCTCAATCGAAGGCTTTGAAACCAAGATTGTTGGCCAGACCACAACAGTTGAAGGTGGTGGCTACGAAGCCATTGCAGGTTCTGACGTTGTAATCATCACTGCGGGTCTGCCACGTAAGCCGGGCATGAGTCGTATGGACTTGATTGAAACTAACGCCAAAATTGTTCGTGGAGTTGCCGAGAACATTGCAAAGCATGCACCCAACGCAGTCATCATTGTGGTTTCAAATCCACTCGATGAAATGACTGCACTAACTCAGCTAGCTAGCGGCTTCCCGAAAGAACGCGTACTTGGTCAAGCCGGCATGCTAGATACTGCCCGCTTCACACATTTTGTTGCTGAAGAACTTAAGGTTCCAGTTGCATCAGTTCAGACACTTACGCTTGGTTCACATGGCGACACTATGGTTCCAGTTCCATCACGTTGCACAGTAGACGGCAAGCCACTTGCAGATCTTCTACCAGCCGAGAAAATCGAAGAACTTGTTGTTCGCACGCGTAACGGTGGCGCTGAAGTTGTCGCACTACTTAAGACCGGTTCTGCTTACTACGCGCCTTCTGCAGCAGCAGCTCGAATGGCCAAAGCGGTAATTGAAGACTCTGACGCAGTAATGCCAGTTTGCGCATGGGTTGATGGCGAATACGGCATTGAAGGCGTTTACCTCGGTGTCGAAGCCCAAATCGGTAAGGGCGGTGTCAAGAAAGTTGTGGAAACAAAACTTACTGATTCTGAACTAACTGAGTTGAAGGCAGCTTCCGTTGCCGTACGTGAAAAGCAAGCTGACGTAGCCGGACTCTAAGTTTTAACCGAAATCCATTAAAGGAAAATTAAATGTCAAAAATTAAAGTACAAGGAACTGTTGTAGATCTTGATGGCGACGAGATGACTCGCATCATCTGGTCATTCATTAAAGAGCAGTTGATCTTGCCTTACTTGGATATCAACATCGAGTATTACGACTTAGGCATGGAAAATCGTGACGCGACCGATGACCAGGTAACAATCGACTCGGCAAACGCAATCAAAAAGCATGGCGTAGGAATTAAGTGCGCAACGATTACCCCAGATGAAGCCCGAGTCGAAGAGTTCGGACTTAAAAAAATGTGGAAGTCGCCAAATGGAACGATCCGCAACATTCTTGGTGGGGTGATTTTCCGCGAGCCAATCATCATCAGCAACATCCCGAGATTGGTTCCCAGTTGGACTAAGCCAATCATTGTTGGTCGTCACGCATTCGGCGATCAGTACAAGGCAACCGACGTAAAGATTCCAGGTGCTGGTTCCTTGACTATGACTTTCACTCCTGCCGATGGCGGTGAGCCGATGGAATTGAATATCTTTGATTTCCCAAGTTCCGGTGTAGCAATGGGAATGTACAACTTAGATGAATCAATTCGCGAGTTTGCCCGCGCCTCACTTCGTTATGGCTTGAACCGCAACTATCCGGTTTACCTTTCAACTAAGAACACGATCTTGAAGGCTTACGACGGTCAGTTCAAAGATATTTTCCAAGACGTTTTCGAAAAGGAATTCAAGGCAGACTTTGATGCTGCTGGTCTAACTTACGAACACCGATTGATTGATGACATGGTTGCATCCGCTCTTAAGTGGGAAGGTGGATACGTCTGGGCCTGCAAGAACTATGACGGTGACGTTCAGTCAGACACTGTGGCCCAAGGTTTTGGATCACTTGGCCTGATGACTTCGGTGTTGATGACACCAGATGGCAAAACTGTCGAAGCTGAAGCAGCACATGGCACTGTGACTCGTCATTACCGCCATCATCAAGCCGGTCGTCCAACGTCTACCAATCCAATTGCCTCAATCTTTGCCTGGACTCAAGGTCTAGCTCATCGCGGAAAGATGGATGGAACTCCAGAAGTGACAAAGTTTGCCGAGACTTTAGAGCGCGTCTGCATTGAAACTGTGGAAAGCGGCAAAATGACTAAAGATCTAGCGTTACTTGTTGGCAAAGATCAGGCCTATTTAACAACTGAAGAATTCTTAGCAGCTATCAATGAGAATCTACAGAAAGCCATGTCGGCATAAATCATGCTCGGCGTGATTTCGGCGAATGCGAACGGTGTTCGAGCCGCGCTAAAACGTGGTGGCTTCGATTGGATTAAGGGTCAACTTGATTCAGGCAATGCTGAAGTAGTTTGCTTGCAAGAAG